>NZ_JBGLYN010000032.1:0-63260 GCF_047304045.1 Variovorax sp. Varisp85 | reverse complement strand
CGTAGAAGCCGCCCAGGTTCGGCGGCAGGAAGTAGCCGATCGAGTTGCTCGCGCGCACGTAGTTGGCGTTGTTGATGGTGGTGTTGCCGCTGACGGTGCTGATGACGTTGGTGCCCGAGCCGTTGGTGCCGAACGGGTCGAACACGGTGTCGTTCCAGAAGGTGGGCGTGTAGTCGCGGCCCAGGCGCAGCTCGCCGAAGCCACCCGACAGGCTCACGGTGGAGCGGCGCGCGAAGGTGGAGATGCCGGTGGCGCCGTCGTCGTTGGTGATGGGCGCTTCGAGCCAGAAGCTCGCAGCCAGGCCGCCGCCGAGGTCTTCGGTGCCCCGAAAGCCGATGCGGCTGGAGTTGTAGCCGGAGTTGGCCAGGCTGGTCTTGCTGGACTTCACCGATGCGCCGGTGGCCGCGTCGCGCGCGGTCGCCGACTGGTAGGTCAGGCCCGCGTCGACGACGCCGAACAACGTGACGGACGATTGGGCAGAGGCCAGCCCGCAGACGGCCAGGGCAGCGTATGCCGTGAGGGTTTTCTTCATTCAGAGTTCTCCAGTTTCAGGTCTGATGCGGCCGTTCGGTATCGACCGGCTGTACGCATGGTTTCGTCCAAATCGGGAGGAATTTGGTGGATCGGTTCTCTGCCGCATCGAGTGTTGTGCGCGCACATCACACCGTGTGCGCGTCGCGCGGCAGGCCGATCCGGAGGCCCTTTAAATTTCTCCCAATTCGCCTGAAAAGATCCACGCATGACGAAGCTGGAGACTCACAGGTGAAGCGCCCACGAACCCTGATGGCTGCGACATGCGCTGCATTGGCTATCGCATGCGCCAGCACGAGCATTGCGATGGTTCATTCCACCTCTGTGCTCGCTGCGGGCATGTTCGTCGAGCACAAGGCGCGTGCGCAAACACAAACGCAAGCGAGCGCGCGGCCTTGGCGGGCCGGCTTCGAGGACACCGCAATGAACCGGCTCATGGACGCATCGCAGGGCGCCACTGAATCCGGCGTGGCCGCACGCCTACATCGCGCTCAAGGTGAAGACGCTCGAGTTGCTCTATCTGGAGAACACACACGCCTACGCGCACGCGGTCGTGCAGGCACGCGAGCAGGTCGCCGGAGCGCTGCACCGCCTGCAGATGCAGAGCGACATCGCGAACACCGCGTACGCGCGCGTCATGAACGCAAGGGCCGGCTTCGAGGCGTCGAAGCGGCATCGCGACCGCGGAGACATCTCCGAAGTGCAGCTGATGGCGGACTTGCAGGGCATGTTGCTCGACCTGCACGTGCTGGCTGCGGCCAACGGCGAACTGGCGCTCGCTTGGGTCGTCCTCATGGGAAGCATCGGAAACGGCGCATCGATCGATGCGGTTGCGGGCGCGCGATCGGCGCAGGCCGTGCAATTGCCGCTTCTGCACAAAGTCTCCCGAAAGTTGCGCAATCCTTGAAGTTCGAAGGAGCCTTACATGACCACTGCCTTGCATAAAGTCCCCGCCCGCCCCGTGCTCACGCTGGCCGGCCACGGACACCCGAAGCCGGACACTTCCGCGCTTGCGCGGCGCGCATGCGCTCCGGACGGCGAGCCGGCGAGCAGCACGGCGACCACGCTGGGCATGCAGCAGCTCACCAGCGCATTCCAGCCCGCGTTCGGGCGGCTGCACGTGCTGCGAGACCTCGTCATCCCCATGTACGAAGGCAGCGCCGTGCCCACGGCCCGCTTCGACGTGGCGCTGGTCTGCGAGGCCGGGGTCTACCTGTTCGAGGTAAAGGGCTGGCGCAACGCGGTGGTGTACCGCAAGACCTCGGCCCAGGCGCTGCCGCGCTGGTTCCTGCGCCAGCATGGGCATTCGATGGCGCGCGAAGTGAAAGACCCGGCCTGGCAGTGCGGCCGCAAGACCACGCACCTGCGCAGCCTGATGCCGCCCGACCTGCGTGTGCAGTACTTCGTGCTGCTGCCGTTCGAGGGCGTCGAACTCGAAGGCGTGATGCCGTCCGTCGTCATCACGCCGCAGGACCTGCCCTACATCGCGCGCGTGGCGCGCAACAACGGGCGCACCGAGCAGGGCTACCCGCTGCTCGACGACGCGGCCATCGGCCGCACGCTGCGGCTGCTGACCGACCTGCAGGGCGACCTGACGGTCGACGACCACATGAAGAACTGCCGCAACAGGAGCACGCAGGCCCCGGTCAGGGCAGCGCATCCGGGCGTCCTGAAACTTCAGTGACGCGATGAGCCGCATCCTGCTGGTGGAGGAAAGGCGCGAGGCCGCGTCGGTGCTGCTGGACGAGCTGCATCGCGCCGGGCACGAGGTCGACCACATCGACGACGGCGCGGTCGCGCTGCATCGCGTCCTGACCTCGCCGCCGGCACTCACCCTGCTCGACGTCGAACTACCGCACGTCAGCGGCCTGCAGATCCTGGAGAAGGTCCGCGCGCGCAGCGACCACCCGATCATCATGCTGACGGCGCGCAGCGACGAAGCCGACCGGCTGCGCGGCTTCGAGCTGGGTGCGGACGACTACGTGTGCAAGCCCTTTTCCCCAAAGGAAGTCGTGGTGCGCGTCCACGTGGTGCTGCGGCGCTATGCGCAGCGCCGCAGCGTCGTGCGCCCTTCGGTGCCGATCACCTTCGGGGCGGTGCGCGGCTGCGCGATTCTCGACGGGCACTACCTGCCGCTGACGCGCCGCGAGTCGCTGCTGCTGCGCGCGCTTTCGCAGGAGCCCGGGCGGGTGCTGACGCGGTCGAAGCTGCTGGAAGCCGCATTCCCGGAGGCGCTCGACGTCAACGAACGCGTGGTCGACACCCACATCAAGAACCTCAGGAAGAAGCTGGCCACCGTCTCCACCGCGCACGACTGGATCCGCTCGGTCTATGGCGTCGGCTTTGCATGGGAATCGCAGGCCAGGCATGACGCCTGACCCGGCGCCGGCTTCCAAGAAATCTTCTCTCATGAAACTACGCTGGCGCGGAGTTCCGCTGCCGCCGATGGTGTTGCTGTCGCTGCAGAACATACAGGACTACCAGCCGCTGAATCCGCAGACGCAGCAACCCAGCCATCGGCGTGAGCGCTCCCTGAACCCTCACAGCTTAGATCAAGGCAGCAGTTCGAATTTCAGGTCAGCCAGCGGCGTGACCTTCTCTTCGCGCACCATCTTGTATTCGGTGTTCGGTCCCAGCCACTTGGCCCAGATGCGATCGAGCTCGCCCGACTTCTCCAGCGCATAGAGGGCGCCGTTGACCTTGGCCAGCAGTGCGGGTTCGTCCTTCTTCATGCCGATGCCGATGGGCTGCAGCACCATCGGGTCCTTGATCATCTTCAGCGCCACGCCTTCGGTCTTCGACTGGTTGACCAGCTTGGTGATGGTCATGGTGTTGGCGACCATGCCGACCGACTTGTTCTGCTGTACCGCCATGAAGGCCGAGCCCGTGTCCTGGAACGTGACAGGCTCCGAGCCGTTCATCTTGATCGACAGCTCGGAGGTGGAGCCCTTGGTCGAGCTCAGGCGCTTGCCCTTGAAGTCGGCCTTGGTGGTGCCGGAGTCGGAGGCCTTCACGGCCAGCATTTCCTTGGCCACGTAGTACGGGTCGCTGAACTGGATCTGCTCGCCGCGGCTCTTGGTATAGGCCAGGTTGGCGATGGTCACGTCGACGCGGCCGAGCTTCACCTCGGGCACGCGCGCTTCCACCGACAGCGGCGTGACCTTGGCGGTGAGGCCGAGCTCCTTGGCCAAGGCATGGCACAGGTCGACGTCGTGGCCCACCATCTCGCGCGTCTTCGGGTCGGGTGCGGCGAACGGGGGAACGTCGGCGAAAGTGCCGCACTTGAGTTCCTTGCGCTGGGCAATGTCGCTCCACTGGTCGGCATGCGCCAGCAGGGACGACGCGGCGAGGCAGGCGCCGATGGCGGCGAGGCGGAAGACGGTCTTGTTCGACATGGTGGACTCCTGGGAGATTGCGAAGGGAAACGCGGGTGGGGGCTCAGTGCGCGCGCAGGTCCGACAGGAAGCGCTGCGCGCGCGGATGCTGCGGACTGCCGAAGAAAGTGGCGGGGTCGGCCTTCTCGAGGATGCGCCCCGCGTCCATGAACCAGACGCGGTCGGCCACCTCGCGGGCGAAGTTCATTTCGTGCGTGACGCACATCATCGTCATGCCGTCGTGCGCCAGCCCGCGCATCACCGACAGCACCTCGCCGACCATCTCGGGGTCGAGCGCGCTGGTGGGCTCGTCGAACAGCATGGCGGGCGGCTCCATCGCCAGCGCGCGGGCAATCGCCACGCGCTGCTGCTGGCCCCCCGACAGCTGCGCCGGGTACGCGCCCGCCTTGTTCGACAGGCCGACGCGTTCGAGCAGCTGCCCGGCCTTGGCCTTCGCGTCGGCGCGCTTCACGCCGAGCACGCGCATCGGCGAGAGCATGATGTTCTCCAGCACCGACAGGTGCGGGAACAGGTTGAAGCTCTGAAACACGAAGCCGATGCGGCTGCGCAGCTTGTTCAGGGCCTTGCTGCTCATGGGCGCATGGATGTCGTGGCCGTCGAACAGCAGCTTCCCCGACTTCACTTCCTCCAGCCGGTTCACGGTGCGGATCAGCGTGGACTTGCCGGAGCCCGAGGGTCCGCAGACCACCACGACCTCGCCCTTCTTCACCTCGGCGTTGATGTCGGCCAGCGCCTGGTAGTCGCCGTACCACTTGTTGATGTCTGAGAACAGGATCATGGTGTCGTCCTTGGCGGGCACTGGTTGCCCTGCGGGGTGTGGAACGGGCGTCATGGCTGCGTCACCACCGGGGTCGGGAGCGGCGCGCCGTCTTCGGTGGACTTCACCGCCACGGCGCCGAGCCGCTTGTGCGCAATGCGCCGCTCCAGCCATTGCGCAAGCTGCGTGAGGCTGAAGCACACGACGTAGTAGGTCATCGCCAGGATGAAGAACACTTGGAACGGCTTGGTCAGCAGCTGGTTGTTGATCTGGTTGGCCGCGAAGGTGAGCTCCTGCACGTTGATCACGTAGCCCAGCGTGGTCTCCTTGATGGTGGAGATGAACTGGCTCAGCATGCTCGGCAGCATGTTGTAGAGCGCCTGCGGCAGGATCACGTACCACATGGTGCCCAGGTGGCTGTGGCCCAGTGCGCGCGCCGCCTCGCCCTGGCCCTTGGGCAGCGACTGGATGCCGGCGCGCACCACCTCCGAGAGGTAGGCGCCTTCGTAGATCACCAGCGTGCACAGCATGGTGGTGAAGCCCGACACGTCCCGCCCGATAAGGATCGGCACGAGAAAGTAGACCCACAGGATCACCATCAGCAGCGGCACGCCGCGCACGACGTACACCAGCACCGCAGCGGGCCAGTTCAGCAACCGCCAGGGCGACAGCCGCGCCAGCGCGAGCAGCACCGACAGCGGAAAGGCCAGCACGATGCCGAGCACCGACAGGATCAGCGTGGCGACGATGCCGCCGAGCGGGCCGGTGGGGTACTGCCCGACCAGCAAAAGCAGCCAGTTGTCGCGAAGAATTTCGTAGACGCTGTACATCGGGGTCCTCGCTTACCTTGCGCCGGCGATGCGGTAGCGCCGAGCCAGCCATCCGCCCACGGCCATGATGATCAGCGAGCACAGCAGGTACAGCACCGTCGCGACGCTGTAGGCCTCGAAGGTGCGAAAGCTCTGGCTCTCGATCTCCTTCACCGCATGCGTCAGCTCGGCCACGCCGATGGCCATGGCCAGGCTGCTGTTCTTGAAGAGCGACACGCTGTGGTTGACCAGCGCCGGCACCGCGTTGCGGATGGCCTGCGGCAGCATCACGTGGCGCATCGAGCCGATGTAGCCATGGCCCAGCGCACGCGCCGCCTCGGCCTGCCCGGCGGGAATGGCGCGCAGGCCGGAGCGCATGTCTTCGCTGAAATACGCGGCCTGGCACAGCCCGAGCGCGACGATCGACAGCAGCCGCTCGGCGTTGTGCACCGACAGCCAGCCCTGCAGCGCATCGGGCAGCAGGCTGAAGATGCCGAAGTACCAGAACATGAGCTGCACCAGCGTGGGCACGTTGCGGTGGTAGGAGACGTAGCCGGCCACCACGCGCTCCGCGATGCGGTTCGGCGTGAGCCGCACCACCAGCAGCACGATGGCCATGGTCATGGCGAGCAGCCACGAGCCCGCGGCGATCTTCAGCGTCTCCTGCAGGCCGTGCAGCAGCATGGCGCCGAACTCCGGTTTCAGCAGGATCGCCAGCAGGTCGAAGTCCTTCATGGGCTGTTCCTTTGCGTGGCTGCCAGGGCTGCTGCCGCTCAGGCCTGCGGCGCTTCCGGCCGGGTGGTCGACAGGCCGCCGGGTACCTGCAGCGTGGGCGTGATTTCCATGTGGCCCACGTTCACCGCGATGGGCGCCGCAATGGCGAAGGCGATGGCGTTGGCGATGTCCTCGGCCTGCGGCAGCTCGAAGCCCTCGACGAAGCGCTTGTAGGTGTCCTCGGAGTCGCCGTGCACGTGCGCGAAGATGTCGGTGGCCACGCGCCCCGGGCAGATCTCGGTGACGCGCACGCGCTTGCCGAAGCAGTCGATGCGCAGCTGGCGCGACAGCATGCTCACCGCCGCCTTGGTCGCGTGGTAGGTGCTGTTGCCGCCGAAGTTGTAGGCCGCGGCGATGGAGCTGATGTTGACCACGTGGCCGCGGTCGCGCGCGGCCATGCCGGGCACCACGAGCCGGCACAGGTGCAATACGGCGCGCAGGTTGACGTCTACCAGCAGGTCGATGCCTTCGGCGTCGGCCTTGAGGATGGAACCCGGGCGGTCCACGCCGGCGTTGTTGACCAGCACGTCGAACTCGATCTCCTGCGCGAGACGCGTGACGCCCGCGAGATCGCTCACATCGATGGCGTGCGGCACGCAGCCGGTGCGCGCGGCCAGGTCGGCCAGCTTGTCGGCGCTGCGCGCGAGCGCATGCACCTGCAGGCCTTCCTTGCTGAGGCGCTCGACGACGGCGGCGCCGATGCCCGACGAGGCTCCCGTCACCAGCGCGGTCTTGTAGTCGGAAAACGGCATGTTGTGTTCTTTCATTGAGACGGCAGACGTCTGCCTGGAATTCACTGTAGCCAGCGCCCGTGCGCGGCGCCAAGACGGAATGGCTGTGGAGAGATAAGCCGCCCTTATGTCGCCCGGCATCCGTGCATATGACTAAGGGTAAGCACCATGTTCGTGCCCTTGCGCCTCGTCAGATCGATTGCCTGGAGATCGGCACCACGCGCCCCGCCTGCTCGACCACGCCGCGCACGGCGCGCGCCAGCTCCACCGCGCCGGGGGTATCGCCGTGCAGCAGGATCGAATGCACGCGCATCGGGATCTTCTTGCCGGTGACGCTGGTGACGATGCCTTCTTCGAGCAGCTGGCGCACGCGCGCCAGCACCGCGTCGCGGTCGTGGATCACGGCGCCGGGCAGCTTGCGCGGCACCAGCAGGCCGTCGTCGCCACAGGCGCGGTCGGCCAGGAAGGTGGTGCGCACGCGCAGGCCGCAGCGTTCGGCGGCCCCTTCGATGGCACGGCTGGCCGAGGTGCTGACGGTGAGCGTGGGGTCGAAGTCGGCCACGGCGCGCACCAGCGGATCGGCCAGCGCGGCGTCGGCGGCGGCCATGTTGCCGAGCGCGCCGTGGAAGCTCATGTGCGTCATGCGGTGGCCGGCGGTGCGCGCCATGCCATCGAGTGCGCTGAGCTGGTAGAGCACGCAGGCCACCAGTTCCTTCGTCTCGATCTGCATCTGCCGGCGGCCGAAACCCATCAGGTCGGGAAAGCCCACGTGCGCGCCCACATCGACGCCACGCTGGAGCGCCATGCGAACGGTGCGGTCCATGATGACCGGGTCGCCCGCGTGGAAGCCGCAGGCCACGTTGGCGGAGGAGACGATGTCCAGCAGGGCTTCGTCCTCGCCCATGCGCCAGGGGCCGAAGCCTTCGCCAAGGTCGGCGTTCAGGTCGATGTCCATGGGAGTGTCCTTCACGTCTTTTCAGAGGGGGTGCAGGTCGACCAGCGGCGTGCCGTAGCCGACCGTGGCGCCATCGTCCACAGGGATGTTTTCGACGATGCCGGGCTGCGGTGCGGTCACGGAGAGCAGCAATGGGCCGATCTTCAGCAGGCCGAGGGTTTGGCCGACCTCCACGCGCTGGCCGATGCGCACCAGCGGTGCGGCGGCCAGCGGGTGGGTGTGCAGGAACACGCCGAGCGAGGGGGCATGGATCGGCAGGAGTTCCGGCTCCTCTGCTTCTTCCACCGGCAGTTCAACGATGCTGTCGCCCAGCCGGCCGAGGCGCAGCGTGCCCTCGGGCGTACGCAGTTCGAGCAGGCCGATGTCGGTGCCGGACAGCCAAGCGGCCAGTTGCGGGATGCGGAGTGCGGTGTCCTGCATGTCAGTTCCTTCGGGGGTGCGTGCACAGGCCACCGGGTACTCCCCTCCGCGAATGTCCCCCGCCTTCGGCTCCTCCTTTATTTCGCTGCGGGGAGCACCCGGTGCCCTGTGCACGATGGGCGCTCTGCTTGTGCTGGCCGTTCAACCGCTCTGCCGAACGCTCACGCCGGCGGGGTGCCTTGCGCAGCGAAATAAAGGAGGAGTCCGAAGGGCGGGGGACATTCGCGGAGCAAGGTACCCCGTCGGCGTGAGCGCGCCCCGAACAAGCAGCACGACGAACAGAAAGACAGCTTTTCATCGAGGCGCCCCCCGATGCAGTTCCACCACGCGCGCCACCTTGTCGAGCCACGCGCGCACTTCGTCGAGCGCGTCCAGCGCCTCGTCCCACGTGGTTTCGATGAAGCGCATGCGGCTGCCGATGGGCGCCTGGCCGAGGCGCCACATGTCGGCCTCGATCACGGTGCCGAACTTGGGGTAGCCGCCTGACGGTTGGGCGTCGCGCATCTGGATGATCGGCTGGCCGCTGTGAGGCACCTGGATGACGCCGGGGACGATGCCGTGCGAGCGCAGTTCCATCGGCGCGATGGGGCGCAGCGGCTCGCCTTCGAGGCGGTAGCCGTAGCGGTCGCTCTGCGGGGTGATTTTCCATTCGCCGGCCCAGAAGGCCTCGCGCGAGGCCGGCTCGAAAGCCATGTACTCGGCGGCGGGCAGCACGCGCACGGCCGCGACGCCGTCGCGCTCCAGCGGCAGCGCGATCGCTGGCGGCACCAGGCCGAAGCCGGTACGGAAAGTGCTGCCCGTGGCCGCTGCGCGAAGCACATCGCCTCGGCGCAGCGCGCGTCCCTCGTGCCCGCCGAAGGCACCGCGCAGTTGCGTGCTGCGCGAGCCCAGTACCTCGGGCACGTCGATGCCTCCAGCCACGCACAGCACGGCGCGGCTGCCGCGCTGCGCGCCGCCTTGCGGCAGGCCCAGCGTGAGCACCTGGCCGGCGCGCGCCTGGTGCACCCACCAGGGCAGCAGCGGTTGGTCGTCGAGGCGGGCGGCGCAGTCAGCGCCCGTGAGTGCGAACGCGCAATCCTCGGCGAAACGGACCTTGAACGGGAACACCGGCACCTCGATCGCGGCGGCACCCAGTTCGTTGCCCAGCAGCAGGTTGCCCGCGGCCAGCGCGAGGTTGTCCATGGCGCCGGAGGTGCCGACGCCCCAGCGCAGGCTGCCGGTGCGCCCCAGGTCCTGCACGGTGGCGAGCGCGGCCGAGGAAAGGATTTCGATCATCGGACGATGCCCTCCACGCGGAAGCGGATCATGTCGCCCGGCTGCAGCATGGCGGGCGGGTCCTGCGCCGGATCGAAGAACACCATCGAGGTGCTGCCGATGGTGTTCCAGCCGCTGGGGCCGGCCGAGGCCGACACGCCGGTCTGCGCGCCGCCGATCGACACCGCACCGCCCGGGATGCTCAGCACGGGCACCTTGCGCCGCGGCGTCGCGATGCGCGGGTCCATGCCGCCCAGGTAGCAGTAGCCGGGATGGCTGCCGAGTGCATACACCGGATAGAGCGGCGCGCTGTGCAGCTCGACGACGGCATCGATGCCCAGGCCCGTGTGCGCCATCACGTCGGCCATGTGCGGGCCGCCTTCGCCGCCGTAGACCACCGGGAGCTCGACCACGCGGCCTTCGCGCGGCAAGGCAGTAGCGGAGTCCCAGGCGTCGCACAAACGCGTGCGCAGCGCATCGAGGTGGCGCGGCGCACGCGTGAAGGTGAGCATCAGGTTGTTCATGCCCGGCACGGCCTCCCGCACTTCGGGCCAGGTCTCGGCCTCGCGGGCCAGCGCCCAGATGCGCTGTTGCGAAGGCAGGCTCATGTCGCCGGGCGCTTCGAACAGCAGCGCGGTGGTGCCCAGCAGGCTGGTGGACGGCGAGGTCGAAGATGTCTGTGCGCTCACGCCGCGCTCCTTTGCTGCAGCCAGCGTTCGAGGTGGTGGATGTCGACGCCGCCCGCCGCAAAGCCCTCGTCGCGCAGCAGCGCGCGGTGCAGCGGCACGTTGGTGGCAATGCCTTCGATGCGCGTCTCGGCCAGCGCAAGGCGCATGCGGTCGAGCGCATCGGCGCGGGTGTCGCCGTGCACGATGAGCTTGGCGATCATCGAGTCGTAGTACGGCGGCACGCGGTAGCCGGCGCCCGCGTGCGAATCGACGCGCACGCCGAAGCCACCGGGCACCTGCCAGCCGGTGATGCGGCCGGGCGCGGGCGCGAAGGTGTCGGGGTTCTCGGCATTGATGCGGCACTCGATGGCGTGGCCCTGGCAGCGCACGTCGGCCTGCGCGAGCAAGAGGCGCTCGCCGCGCGCCATGCGCAGCTGCTGCTGCACGATGTCGATGCCGGTGGTCATCTCGGTCACCGGATGCTCGACCTGCAGGCGGGTGTTCATCTCGATGAAATAGAAGGCGCCCTTCTCGTAGAGAAACTCGAAGGTGCCCACGCCGCAATAGCCGATCTGGCGGCACGCGGCCGCGCAGCGCTCGCCCACTTCGGCCATCAGCGCGTCGTCGATGCCGGGCGCGGGCGCCTCTTCGATCACCTTCTGGTGGCGGCGCTGCAGCGAGCAGTCCCGGCTGCCCAACCAAACGGCGTTGCCATGGCTGTCGGCCAGCACCTGGATCTCGACGTGGCGCGGGTGCAGCAAAAACTTCTCGATGTAGACCTCGGGGTTGCCGAAGGCCTGGCGCGCTTCCTCGCGCGTAAGGGCCATGGCGTCGAGCAGCGCGGCCTCCTCGTGCACCACGCGCATGCCGCGCCCGCCGCCGCCGCCCGCGGCCTTCACGATCACCGGGTAGCCAATGCCGCGCGCCAGGGCGAGCACGGCGGCCGGGTCCTCGGGCAGCCCTTCGTCGGGACCGGGCACGCAGGGCACGCCGGCCTTGCGCATCGCACGCTTGGCCGAGACCTTGTCGCCCATCGTGCGGATGCAGGCGGCACTGGGCCCGACGAACACGAGGCCCGCTTCCTCGACGCGTGCGGCGAAGCCCGCGTTCTCCGAAAGAAAGCCGTAGCCGGGATGGATCGCCTGCGCGCCGCTCAACTCGGCGGCGAACAGGATGGCAGACTGGTTCAGATAGCTCAGGCCCGGCGCTGCCGGCCCGATGCACAGCGCCTGGTCGGCCTGCGCGACGTACATCGCGTCGCGGTCGGCCTCGGAGTGCACGGCCACGGTGCGCAGGCCGAGCCCGCGGCAGGCGCGCTGGATGCGCAGGGCGATCTCGCCGCGGTTGGCAATGAGCACGGTATCGAACATCGCGCGTGCCTCCTCATGCGAAGCGGAACAGGGGCTGCCCCGCTTCCACTTCCTGGCCCGATTGCACGAGCACCTCGCGCACGGTGCCCTCGCGCTCGGCGCGGACCTCGTTGAACATCTTCATCGCCTCGATCACGCACAGCAGCTGGCCGGCTTCCACGGCCTGCCCAGGCTGCAGGAAAGGCGGCTCGCCGGGCGCGGGCTGCAGGTGCACCACGCCGTGCAATGGGGCGAGGCATTCGGCAGCGTCGAGCGGCACTGCTTCTTCGGGGGAGTGCCTTGGCGCCCTGCGCGCGGCAGGCTGCCTCGGCGCAGCGGACGCGCCCGCCAGAGCCGACAGCTTCACCAGCCGCAGCGTGCTGCCGTTCTCGCTGAACTCCAGTTCCGCCAGGTCCGATGCGGCCAAAGCGTCGATGAGCGTCTTGATCTGTTCCTGCTTCATGCCGGGGCTGTGGTGGCCGACGCGTTCCGCGAACGCGTGACGGCATGCATGAAAGGTAACGGGCCATGGACACAAAGCCCAAGACGGAATGGCTGTGCCGGGATAAGGCCGGCTTATGACAGCGCGGCAAGCTCGGGTTCGGGCGTCGACGCAACCTTGCCGGCCAGGTCGACCACGAGTTCGAGCAGGATGTCCTTCACGGCCTGCGCGGGTTCGGACAGCGGCAGGTGGTCGGACTGGCACAGCGCCAGCGGCGCCTCGATGACCGGGTCGACGATGGGGAATTGCCAGGCTCCGCAGCTCGCGACCACCTCGCGCGCCATCGACGCGGGCAGGATGGTGGCGCCCAGCCCGTCGGCAATGGCGGCCGTGAGCGTGAAGGCCGATTCGATCTCCGCCACCACGCGCGGCACCATGCCGGCGCGCACGAAGGCCGCGTCGACCAGCTTGCGCACCACGTTGTACGGGCGCGGCAGAAAGAGCTCGATGTCGCGCAGGTCGGCCAGCTTCACCGGCTGCGCGGGCACCGGCATCGCGGCCGGCCCGACCAGGAACAGCGGCTCCTTGAGCAGCGGCACGAAGGTGAGGCCATGGATGGCCTTGTCGCCATAGAGCACGGCCAAGTCCATGCGGCCGTTCATGATGAGTTCGCTCAGCGTGGTGCCGTAGTTCTCGTTCAGGTACAGCAGGATGCCGGGGTGGCGCGCGCGCACGGTGCGCAGCAGCGGCAGCGACAGCGCCGATGCGGCTGTGCCGGGCGCCAGGCCCACCGACACCTGGCCCGAGAGCCCCTCGCCGGCCGCCTCCATGTCGACGCGGGCCTGCTCGCACTGGCGCAGGATGATCTGCGCATGGCGGTACAGCACCTTGCCGGCCTCGGTAGGCGTCACGCCGCGCTTGGTGCGCACCAGCAGTTGCTGGCGCACCTCGCCTTCGAGCGTGGCCAGCTGCTGGCTCAGCGCGGGCTGGGCAATGAAAAGGACTTCGGCGGCCTGCGTGAGGCTGCCGATGTCCACGATCTTCACGAAATATTTGAGGCGTCGCAGGTTCACGCCTTGTCCCCAAGCAAAAGCCAAGCCTAGCACCGCCCCTGCGCGGCCGGTAGGGGGACTCACCATAAGCTGCGCCTATACGACCAGTGAAAAGTCGTCTTGGCCTCGCCCGATCGATGTGCGTACCGTTCAGTCCATGCAAGCCACCACCTCCCACGTTGCCTCCCGCATTGCCGCCCGCGTGCGGCGCATCAAGCCCTCGCCCAGCACCTCGGCCGCCGACCGCGCCAACGAACTGCGCAGGCAGGGCAAGTCGATCGTGAACCTCGTGGTGGGCGAGCCCGACTTCGACACGCCACCCCACATCCGCCAGGCCGCGGCCGCCGCCATCGAGCGCGGCGCCACGCGCTACACGCTGATGGCGGGCACGGTGGAGCTGCGCGAAGCCATCGCCGCCAAGCTCGAGCGCGAGAACGGCCTGCGCTACGCGATGAACGAGATCATCGCGACCAGCGGTGCGAAGAGCGCGATCTACAACGCCTTCGCCATCACGCTGGAGCCGGGCGACGAGGTGATCATTCCCGCGCCCTACTGGGTGTCGTACCCCGACATGGTGTTGGCCTGCGAGGGCACACCCGTCACCGTGGCCTGCCCCGAGGCGAACGGCTTCAAGCTGACGCCCGCGCAGCTGGAGGCGGCCATCACGCCGCGCACGCGCTGGCTGCTGATCAACTCGCCGAGCAACCCGACCGGCGCCAGCTACACGGCGGCCGAATACGGCGCACTGGCCGAGGTGCTGCAACGCCATCCACACGTGATGGTGATGACCGACGAGATCTACGAGCACATCCGCTTCGACGGCGAGACGACGCCCCACATCCTCGTGGAGGCGCCCGCGCTGCGCGACCGCACGCTGATCGTGAACGGCGTCTCCAAGACCTACGCGATGACGGGCTGGCGCATCGGCTATGCGGCCGGGCCGGTGGACCTGATCAAGGCGCTGGACACGCTGCTGTCGCAATCCACCGGCAACTGCTGCTCGGTGAGCCAGGCAGCCGCCGCGGCCGCGCTGAACGGCGACCAGAGCTTCGTGGCCGAGAGCGTGGCCGTGTACAGGCAGCGGCGCGACCGCACGCTGGCGCTCATCAACGCCATTCCCGGCCTGGGCTGCGCCACGCCGCCCGGCGCCTTCTACCTCTACATCAACTGCGGCGGCCTGATCGGCAAGACCACGCCCGAGGGCAAGCGCCTGGCAGAAGACGGCGACGTGGTGATGTACCTGCTCGAAAGCGAGGGCGTGGCCGTGGTCGCGGGCACCGCATACGGCCTGTCGCCGTACTTCCGCCTGTCCATCGCCACGTCGATCGAGACGCTCGAAGAAGGCTGCAAGCGCATCGCGCGCGCCGTGGCTGCACTGCACTGAATTCATAAGGACGAACCCATGCCCTACAAAGCCATCCGCAAGAACCCGTCGGCCCCGCAGGTGGCGCCGCACATCATCGCCGCGCTGCACGACATCCCGGTGGCTGCGCTCAGCGACAACATGCACCGCAACATCGGCAGCGTGGGCCTGCAGCCGTACCACCGCCCCGGGCACAAGACCATGGCGGGCACGGCCGTGACCGTGAAGACGCGCGGCGGCGACAACCTCACACCGATGCGCGCCTTCGAGTTCTGCCGGCCCGGCGACGTGCTGGTGATCGACGCGGGCGGCGATGTCACGAACGCGGTCATCGGCGGCATCCTGTCGTTCTATGCCGCGACCATCGGCACCGTGGGCCTGGTGCTCGACGGCGCCGTGCGCGACGTGGCCGAGATCCGCGAGCGCGACTACCCGGTGTACGCGCGCGGCGTGAACCACCGCGGCCCGTACAAGGACGGCCCCGGCGAGATCAACGTGCCGGTGTCGGTGGGCGGCATGATCGTGAACCCGGGCGACATCGTGGTGGGCGACCAGGACGGCCTGATGGCCTTCTCGCCCGACGAGGCCGAGCTGCTGATCGAGAAGGCCCGTGCGCACCTGGAGACGGAAGCGCGCACGATCCTTGCGATGAAGGAGGGCCGCTGGGACCGCTCGTTCCTCGACGTGCTGGAAGCGCGCTGCGCGAACTAGACCTCCCCCAGGCTTTGCGCACTTCGTGTCGCTGCGCCACCCCCCTCACCGGGGGCGACACCGGTGGCCCGGCAAAGCCGGATCCACGGTGTCCCCCGAACAAGCCATATCAGTTTCAAGCGTTGCTGGCAGCAGCGGCTCAGGTAGCTGAGGCACCCTCGCTGACCAGCTTCCACAGCGCCTCGGCCACCGGCGCCATCTGCGCCTGCTGGCGGTACAGGCGGATGTCCACCGGCACGCGCCAGCCGCCCGCACCGGCATCGGCCAGCGCGCCGCTGCGCAGGTCTTCCGCCACCAGGCTCATCGGCAGCCAAGCGAGGCCGCGGCCCTCGAGCGCCATGGTGCGCAGCAGCGCGGCATGGTGGGCTGTGAAGACCACCGACAGCGACGCGGCGAAGTCCTTGCCGAACTCGCTGTCCTGGATCGCCCGCATGATCCGCCCCAGGCCCGAGGCCTCGCTGTAGGCCAGTACGGAGGGCGACCGGCCCGTGCCGAGCACGTGCAGCGGCGCGCCCTTCGCGTCCGCCGCGGACACCGGCACCAGCACGTCTTCGCTCAACCGCTGCACCGGGTACTGCGCCTCGTCGAGCCGCCCCGGCGCACCCGCATGGCCGTGGCACAGCACGAACTGCACGCGGCGCTGCAGCATCAGGTCTTCGCAGGCGTACGAACTGTCGGAGACGGTCTGGATCGGGCCCGTGTGCAGGCGCGATTCGACAGTGCCGAGCCAGCGCGGGAAGAAGGTCAGCGACAGCACGTGCGTGGCTGCGAAGCTCAGGCTGGCTGCGTCGAGGTC
Organism: Variovorax sp. Varisp85; assembly: GCF_047304045.1. Lineage (NCBI taxonomy): Bacteria > Pseudomonadati > Pseudomonadota > Betaproteobacteria > Burkholderiales > Comamonadaceae > Variovorax > Variovorax sp. Varisp85. The sequence goes on along the minus strand of NZ_JBGLYN010000032.1, from coordinate 47,253 downwards.
GTGCGCGGCGCGGGCCTTGATGCGCGCGGCCTGCAGGCCGGCCAGCACTTCCTGCAACAAGGGCTGGAAGCGCTTGCCCGCGGCCGTGAGCGCCGTCGGGTGCGCGCTGCGATCGAACAGATCGACGCCGACCCACTCCTCCAGCGAACGGATGTGGCGGCTGAACGCGGGCTGCGCGATGGAGCGCGCCTGTGCCGCACGCGAGAAATTGCCGGACTCGGCCAGGGCCAGGAAATCTTCCAGCCATTCCAGGTCGAGCGGTCGGTTGCCAGGGCCCATGCGCAGCGCGGTCGGTTGAATAGTTGTATGCGATTCGAGTATTGGACGGCCCATGCCCCGCCGGCAAAAGATGCACCTCATTCCTGCACCTTGAACCACCACGGAGACACAGCATGCCTTCCATCGCGAATTATCGCGGGATCATTCCCGCCATTTCCTGCCCCTTCACGGCCGACCACCGCATCGACGAACCCGCGCTGCGCAAGCTGGCCTCGTGGCTCGCGGGGCATGACGGCGTGGTGGCAATCATGACCAACGGCCACACCGGCGAAGTGTTCTCGCTGACGCCTTCCGAACGCGCCGAGGTGACGCGCATCGTGGCCGACGAGCTGCGCGGCCGCATGCCGGTGATCTCGTCCATCGTGTGCGAAGGCCTGGCCGAGGCCGCCGAGCATGCCCGCGCCGCCCAGGCCGCAGGCGCGGTGGCGCTCGACGTGATGCCGCCGCACCACTGGCTGCGCTTCGGCTTCACGCCCGGCCATGCGCTGCAGTACTTCGAGGCCATCCACCGCGCCGCGCCGGAGCTGGACCTGGTCTGCCATGTGTATCCGGCCTGGACGCGCGCCTCGTACTCGTCGCAGCTGCTGGCGGAGCTGGCCCGCCTGCCCTACCTGCAGGCCTTCAAGGTGGGCCAGCGCGACATGAACAAGTACGCCCGCGACATCCAGGCGATCCGCGAAGCCGATGCGTCCAAGGCCATCCTGACCTGCCACGACGAATACCTGCTGGCCTCGATGGTGCAAGGCGTGGACGGCGCGCTGGTCGGCTTCGCGACCTTCATACCGCAACTCATCATCGACCTGTGGAACGCCGTGAAGGCCGGCGACCTGAAGAAGGCGATGGCGGTGCAGGCGCTCATCACGCCGCTGAAGGACGCGGTGTACGGCGGCGGCGAGCCGACCGGCGAGGCGCATGCGCGCATGAAGGGCGGCATGTTCCTGGCCGGCGTGCTCGACAACGCCACCGTGCGTCCGCCCACCGAGGCGCCGAATGCACGCGAGATGGATGCGCTGCGCGCCGCCGTCGAGCAGGCAGGCCTCTCGAAGCGCTGAGCCCACGGGGCCGCGGTGCCCCGATGAAAACCACAAGGAGACAAGAGACATGCAACGCAATCATTTCCTGCGCACCGCGCTGGCCGCCCTCGCGCTGGCCGCCGCGTCCACCACCGGCTTCGCGCAGACCTGGCCCAGCCGCCCGGTGCGCATGGTGATCCCGTTTCCGCCGGGCGGCACGCTCGACACCATCGGCCGCCTGCTGGCGCAGAAGCTCGGCGAGCAGACGGGCCAGAGCTTCATCGTGGAGAACCGCGCCGGGGGCAACGGCATCATCGGTGCCGACGTGGTGTCGAAGGCGCCGGCCGACGGGTACACGCTGCTGTTCAACGCCTCGACCTTCACCACCGCGCCGATGACCATGAAGTCCGTGCCCTACGACGTGGTGAAGGACTTCACGCCGGTGGCGCTGGTGGCGAAGGCGCCGCTGTCGGTGGCCGTGAACAAGAACCTGCCGGTGAGCGACGTGAAGTCGCTCATCGCGTATGCCAAGGCGCACCCCGGCAAGATGACCTTCGCGGTGGGTTCGATCGGATCGGCGGGCCACCTGTCGACCGAGCTGCTCAAGCGCGCGGGCGGCGGTCTCGACTACCTGATCGTGCCGTACAAGGGCACCGCGCCCGCGTTCCAGGACCTGATCGGCGGGCAGATCGACGGCTTCATCGACCCTATCCTCGGTTCGCTGCAGTACCACAAGAGCGGCATGCTGAAGGTGATCGCCGTCACCTCGGCCGCGCGCGCCGCGAGCCTGCCGAACGTGCCCACTGTGGGCGAGAGCATCCCGGGCTACGAGTTCTACAGCTGGTACGGCCTGTGGGGTCCGGCGAAGCTGCCGGCCGCCGTCACGCAGCGGCTGAACACCGAGGTCAACAAGGCGCTGGGCACCGACATGCGCGAGACGCTGAATGCGCAGGGCCTGCTGCTGACGCCGGGCAGCGTCGAAGACTTCGTGAAGTTCCAGGCCGACGACATGGCGCGCTCGAAGAAGATCATCGTGGAGGGCAACATCCATGTCGAATGAAGCTGCCCCGCACGCAGTGGTAACGGGCAGCAGCGGCGGCATCGGCCGCGCCATTGCGTCCCACCTGCTGGAGGCGGGTTGGCACGTGAGCGGACTCGACCTCGCCGCGCCGACGCTGTCTCACGCGCGCTTCGTGCATATAGCCGTCGACCTGTGCGATGCCGGCGCCATCGACCGTGCGACGGGCGACTTGCAAGACGCACAAGCGCTCGTGCATGCGGCCGGCGTGCTGCGCGTCGGCCCGCTGGGCGCCCTCGACCACGCAGGCGGCGAGCTGATGTGGCGCCTGCATGTCGACGCGGCCACGCGGCTGGCCGACGCGCTCGTGCCCGCGATGGCCGCGCGCGGCTGCGGCCGCGTCGTGTTCGTCGGCAGCCGCGTCGCGCAGGGCCTGCCCGGCCGCGGCCAGTACGCAGCCACCAAGGCGGCACTGATCGCGCTCGCGCGCAGCTGGGCCGCGGAGGTCGCGGCGCAGGGCGTGACCGTGAACGTGGTGTCGCCCGGCGCCACGCAGACCTCGATGCTGCAGGACCCGGCCCGCGCGGGCAGTGCGCCGCGCCTGCCGCCCATCGGCCGGCTGATCCAGCCCGAGGAAATCGCCGCGCTCACGGCCTTCCTGCTGTCGCCGACCGCGGCGGCCATCACGGGGCAGGACATCGCCATCTGCGGCGGATCGTCGCTGCACCGCTGACCTGTCTCCTCTTTCTTCCCCAGAACCACCGACCATGAAAATCGTCAACATCCTCGAGTCCACCCGTCCCATCAAGTCGGACATCCGCAACGCCTACATCGACTTCTCGAAGATGACCTTGAGCCTCGTGGCCGTGGTCACCGACGTGATCCGCGACGGCAAGCCCGTCGTCGGCTACGGCTTCAACTCCAACGGCCGCTACGGCCAGGGCGGGCTGATCCGCGAGCGCTTCCTGCCGCGCCTGCTGGAGGCCGAGCCGGCATCGCTGCTCGACGAGACCGGCGACAACCTCGATCCGCACAGGATCTGGGCCCGCATGATGATCAACGAGAAGCCCGGCGGCCACGGCGAGCGCTCGGTGGCCGTGGGCACCATCGACATGGCCGTGTGGGACGCCACCGCCAAGATCGCCGGCAAACCGCTGTACCAATTGCTCGCGGAGCGCTACGGCACCGGCACGCCGGACCCGCGCGTGTTCGTGTACGCGGCCGGCGGCTACTACTACCCCGGCAAGGGCCTGGAAGGCCTGCAGCGCGAGATGACCAGCTACCTGGAGCGCGGCTACTCGGTGGTGAAGATGAAGATCGGCGGCGCCACGCTGGCCGAAGATTGCGAGCGCATCGAGTCGGTGCTGAAGATCCTCGGCCCCGGCCAGCAGCTCGCGGTGGACGCCAACGGCCGCTTCGATTTGCAGACGGCCGTCGACTACGGCCGCGCGCTGTCGCAGTACCCGCTGTTCTGGTACGAGGAGGCCGGCGACCCGCTCGACTACGAACTGCAGGCCAAGCTCGGCGAGGTGTACGCCGGCCCCATGGCCACGGGCGAGAACCTGTTCTCCATGCAGGACGCGCGCAACCTCATCCGCCACGGCGGCATGCGGCCCGACCGCGACTGGCTGCAGTTCGACTGCGCGCTGAGCTACGGGCTGGTGGAGTACCTGCGCACGCTCGAGATGCTGAAGGCACACGGCTGGTCGCCCTCGCGCTGCATTCCGCACGGCGGCCACCAGATGTCGCTGGCCATCGCGGCCGGCCTCGGGCTCGGCGGCAACGAGAGCTACCCCGACCTGTTCCAGCCCTACGGCGGATTCCCCGACGGCGTGAAGGTACAGAACGGCCACGTCACGCTGCCGCCGCTGCCGGGCATCGGCTTCGAGGGCAAGGCCGACCTGATCACCGAGATGCGCGCACTAGCAGCCTGAAAGCAAGCACGGCCGGTCTGTTCGTGGGGCACCGCGGAACCAGCTTTGCCGGGCCGCAGGTGTCGCCCCCGGCGAGGGGGTAGGCGAAGCGACACGAAGTGCGCGAAGCCTGGGGGAGTATCAAGGATGAAAGCCGGAGCGGCGCACGACCGGCTCCCATTGCTGGCGATAGTTCTTGAGCATCTGCGCGGTCTCGGCCGCGTTGCTGACCACGGACGTGATGTAGAGCGCGTCGGCCGCCTTCTGCAGTCCCGGGTCTTTCATGACGTCGCGAATCGCGTTGGACAGCACTTGCACCTTGGCGGGCGCCATCGTGCTGGGCGCGAAGAAGGTGTTCCAGCCGTCGGCATCGATCTTCATGCCGGCTTCGCGGAAGGTGGGGACGTTGGGCGCGAAGCTCGCGCGCTTCTTGCCTGACGTGGCCAGGATGCGGATCTTGCCGGCCACGTGCTGCGGATAGAGCGAGTCGAGCGTGTCGATCGCGATCGGCAGGCTGCCGCCGCTCAGGTCGGCTGACAGCGGCGCCGAGCCGCCATAGCCCTTGATCTCCGGCTGCACGCTCAGCGCATCGCCCACCATCAGGCCGAAGAAGTGGGGCAGGCTGCCCGTGGCCGGCACGCCGAAGACCGCCTCTTCAGGGTGCGCCCAGAGCCGGCCCACGAGGAACATCGCGCGGTCGAGCTGGAGCTTGTTGCCGACCGCCAGCGCAAAGTCGTAGCTGCTGACTTGCGAGACGGGCACGAAGTCCTTGTCGGGATCGTAGCCCGCGTCCTTGAACACCAGCGGCGCGACCACCATCACGGCGGGGTTGCCGAGCATCAGCACGTTCTGCCCCGCGGGGGCGCGCTTCACTTCCCTGGCCGCGAGCCGGCCGCCCTCGCCCGGACGGTTTTCCACGCTCACCTGGATGCCGAGCTTCGGCGTCAGCCGCTCGGCGATCAGTCGCGCGATGCGGTCAGTGCTGCCGCCCGCGGCATAGCCGACCACGAGCGTGAGCGGTCCGCCCTCGAGCGCGGCGGGCGCCTGGGCATGGACCAAGGGGGCGCAAGCGGCCAGGGCGACGCCCCACGCCATGAGCTTGCGCCTGGAAAGAAATACGGGCATCGGTTCTCCTGCGGGCAGTTGTCGTGAACGGGGGGCGCGCACGGTTTTCACGGCGAAAATCGCGCGCCCGGACTGTTTCCATTCGTTCAAATTTGTTACCGGTTTATACACATACACAAACAGTTGATCTAATTCACTATCCGTCCGCCGAGGCGGGCGAACCACATTTCCTGCCCCTTCTCCCTTCCGTCATTCCTATGCAACAAGCTTTTCCCGATGCAGCAGCGTTGCGCTCGCCCCGCTCCCTGGACGATCTGCTGCTGTACCGGCTGTCGCGTGCCGTGCGCGCAGGCAGCGGCATGGCGACCCGCCTGGTCGAAGGGGGCTTCGGCATCACGCGCCGCGAGTGGGGCATGGTCGCCACGCTCGCGCAGGAGGGCGAGATGACCTCGTCGACGCTCGCCACGCACCTGCACCTGGACCGGGTGCGCACCTCGCGCGGACTGCGCAGCCTGGTCGAGAAGAAGCTGGTGGAGCGGCGGCAGGACTCGCAGGACCGGCGCGAGGTGCATGTGCAGCTGAGCGCTTCGGGCCGGCAACTGTTCGGCCGGCTGTTTCCGCGGATCGCAGAGCTGAACACGGAACTGCTGGAAGGCATCGAGCCTGCGCACCTCGACATCTTCCTGCAGTGCCTGCGGCATCTGGAACAGCGTGGAGTGCAGTTGCTTGCACAGGGGGTGGTCGCGGAGAAGGCGGACCGCCGCTCGGGGGGAACGCGGCATCGGTGGCCGGAGCGCGGGGGCTGACGGCGCCCTTGCATGGCCGCAATCGCGAACTAGACTGAAGCATGAGGGCACCCGCGGTGCCGGGGGCCAAGGAGCGTGCCATGTACAAGCGTGTTCTTGTCCCGACCGACGGCTCTGCGCTCTCGGAGCAAGCGGTCAACACCGCCATCGAGCTGGCCTTGTTGACCAATGCGGAACTGGTGGGCGTCACCGTCGCTCACATCGAGCCCGTCGGCTACTTCGAAGGCTCGATGATGCTGAGCCAGCGGGACATCCAGGCCTCTCAGGCGCAGACGGACCAGGCCGCGCAGCACCTGGTCGACAGGGTCGCAGCCCTCGCGCTCGGCAAGGGGGTTCGCAACGCCCAGGCCATCGTCATGAAGTCGAACCAGGTCGCCGAAGCCATCATCGCGACCGCGAAGAACCAGCAGTGCGACCTGATCGTGATGGCCTCGCACGGGCGACGCAGCCTGGCGCGCCTGCTGATGGGCAGCGAGACGCTGCATGTGCTGACGCACTCGCACGTTCCGGTGCTGGTGCTGCGATAGGCAGCTCGCCGCTGGCGGCGCCCGTTCAGGCCAGGCTCGGTTCGCCGCCTGCCTGGGGCTGCTGAGCCTCCTGATCCAGCCATTGCAATTCACTCAGGAGGTACGGCCTGGAAAGAGTCATTCCGTCCAGCCGGACGCGCACGGCCAGGCCATACACCTTGGTGATCGTTCCCGGCTTCCCCTGAAACTCCACCCGCGCCCCTCTTCGGACGGGGGCCCTGAACTGGGCGTAGATTTCCTTGATATTCATCGCAAGGGTTCCTGTGAGCAGTTGGCCGGAGAACCGCGGTGATGGTTGTGTGGTCTGGTCATTTCGTAGGGGGCAAGCAGCCGGAGGCTGCATCGCGGATGCGTCATCCCGGATTGGGTTCCGCAGACGATGGGTCGCGGGGAGGACGCGAGCATGAATACGTTTGAGGCTGAGCCACCGGCTCCTCATGCTCGGCAGCGCATTCCGCGTGTCCCACCGCGCATTCACGCTCGCCATCGGCCATGACCGCGCTCGGCGCCATGCCGAAACGAGCTCGAAAACGCCGTGAGAAATGCGCAGCCGATACAAAGCCGCAGCGGGCGCAGATCTCGCCGATCGTGGCGCTGCCGCGCCGGGCTCCTCGCAACAGGCCATGGGCCCGCTCCAGCCTGTGCGCCATCAGCTCGGCGCCGAAAGTCATTCCGTCCTGGGCCATCCGCGCATGCAGGCTGCGCACCGAGATGCCCAGCTTCTCGGCGACGACCTGGGGATTCAGGGCGGGATCGGCATACATCTGTTCGACGACCTGCCGCACCTTGCGCCTGAAGAAGCTGCGCTCCCTGCGAACCGTCGTCAGCTCCCCTTCCCTTGCGCCAAGAAGAACAGCATGCACGGCTCCAACGAGCAGATCGGACAGCCTCTCGGATTCGGCCTTTTCGAATGCATGCGGCCACGCGCTGAGCATGCGCATCTGGCCGGCCAGAAGGTGGAGTGCGGCGTTTTGTGGCTGGGGGCGCGCAATCAGGCTTTCAACGGCACTCGCGTGAGGACCCAGCGCCGCAAAGGGTATGGCCAATGCGAGCATGCTGACCGACTGCCGATGGTCGAGCCGGTATTCACGCCTGCCGTCGATCAGGAATGGCTGCCCGGGCGCCGCCTGCATGCCTCGTTCGAGTTGCAGGACGTCGCATTTCCCCGAGGTATAGAGATCGATGAAGAGAAACGGCCGTTCGAGGCGTGCCAGGTCCGAGGCCGTGCACTCGACGTCATGCGGCGAGCAGACCTGCACATGGTTGAGCGCCAGCTCCTCGAAGCCGCGCGTCGTGAGCGTGGCTTCGAAATCGTCGGGCCACGGCACGTTCGGGGTCACCGGCGTCTTCGCCTTCTGGCCCGCCTCGCGCCAGAATTCCGCTCGGCGCTTCGGCTCGATGTGCAGCGTCGACCATCGGTTGAAAATCATCGCGCAGCAGGGCGATCGAGGTCCGCGATCTGTTTTCGATCCGGCACCGGAATCACAGCCATTGCAGGGTGTGCCCGATATTTCCTCTTTCGCCCCGCCCTCCCTTCACTCGGTTTTCGGGCGAGAGAATAATCACAAAATCGATTTTTCCGCGATGGACTTGTCTATAAGCGCAGGAAAAATTGACTCCTGGCGCAGTTCGCCCTCCAGCCCGGCTCGCCCATCGCGTAGCCAGCAGCGTCTCGATGTCGTGTACGCGGCGCCCTGTGGCGCAGGGTCGGCCTGCTTCACGATGCGCTCGGGCGATGTGCCAGTGACCACATGGAACCGGACCGGAATGCCATGGCGGAAAAAGGTCTCGGGATTGCCGATGTCGCCCGTCGGCCGCGAAAAGCGCGTGTCGAGCATCAGCACGCCGAGGAAGGCGCCGGCATTTTGGGTCATGTCCGTGGGGCTGGCCATTCATTCATTCCACCGTGCTGCGGCGGTCGATCTTGCGGCTCAGCACGATGGAGGTGTGCGTCTGGTTGATGCCGTCGATCTGCCCCATCTGGTCGAGGAGCTTGTCGAGCTGTTCGGGAGTGCCGCAGCGCAGCAGGACCATGTAGTCGAACTGGCCGCTCACGGCCCATACCTCCTCCACCTCGGGCAACCGCTCAAGCGCCTTGATGGTCGCGGGGGCGCCCTTCGCATTGACGCTGAGGCCGCAGAAGGCTCGCACCACGGCCTGTTCGAGCCGCTGGCCAAGGCGCACGCCATACCCCGAGACGATACCCTCGCGCTCCAGCCGGGCAATGCGCGCGACCACGGTGGTCCGTGCGATCTTGAGCTTGCGCGCGAGGTTGGCGGCAGGCTCGCGGGCGTTGGCTTGGAGCAGCGTCAACAGATGGCGGTCCAGGTCGTCGAGTCGTTGGTCCATGGCAGCCCCTGCAGCGGAAATGAGTGGATTGTGACCCGCGCGAAGCGAATGCCCGGGCGCCGGTGTCGGGAGCATCACCATCGTCAACGCAGCGATCGATGGACAGCGAGAAGCCGGAACAATTTCATGTCAAACTGGAATCAACGCGGGCCGTCATCTGCCACGCCTTATTAGAGAATTACGCTAGCGATCTTACGTTTTAGTCATCATGTTCAGACGCGAATTTCTTCCCCCCATGGGCCAGCTGCTGGCCTTCGAAAGCGCAGCGCGCCACGCCAGCATCTCGCGAGCCGCGCAGGAACTCCACCTGACGCAGAGCGCCATTTCGCGGCAGATCAAGCTGCTGGAAGAGCAACTGGGCACGGCGCTTTTTCATCGCGTGCGGCAGCGCGTGGTGCTCACCGAAGCCGGCCGCGTGTATGCGGCCGAGCTTCGCGGCGGCCTGGACAGCGTGTCCAACGCCACCCAGCGCGTGGTGACCATGGGCGGGATGGGAGAGGTGCTCAACCTCGCGGTGCTCCCGACATTCGCAACGCGATGGCTGATCCCGCGCATGAAGCGTTTTGCCGCGCTGCATCCGGGCGTGACGGTCAACTTCGCAGCGCGGACCGAGCCCTTCGATTTCGCGCGCGAGCCCTTCGACGCGGCGATTCACTTCGGCGCCGATTTCTGGCCGGGCGCTTCTTGCGACTATCTGCTCGGGGAGAGCGTGGTCCCGGTGTGCAGCCCCGAGTTCAAGCGCCGCAGCGGCATCCACACGCGCGAGGACCTTGCGGGCCAGTGCCTTCTTCATCAGTCGTCGCGCCCCATGCAGTGGTCGGAGTGGTTCGAGCAGGTCAAGGTGAGCGCCGCGCATGCGATGCGCGGCCCGCGCTTCGAGCACTTCGCCATGCTCGCGCAAGCGGCGGCGAATGGCCTCGGCGTTGCGCTGGTGCCGAAGTTCCTCATCGAAGAAGAGCTGGCCTCCGACCGGCTGGTGGTGCTGTTCCGCGAGGCGCTGCTGACGCAGCGGGCCTACTACGTGGTGGTGCCGGAAGTCGCCGCCGAAAATCGCCTGGTGCTGGCGTTTCGCGATTGGCTGGTGGCCGAGGCGGCCGCGTCGCGGCCGTCGAGTGCCTCGTCGAAATCAACTCCGCCTGCGGCCGCCGGACGTTGAATCGCCTCGAGCAGCGGCTGGGCAAGCAGGATCACAAGGAGCACTCATTCGAGATCGAGATTGGAAGCGCCCAACCTGACGAACCGCGTCGTCGAAACGACGAAGCGTTCAGCCCTTTCGCCGATCTGCTCTCTACCATCCGTCAAAACTCGCTTCTACAGTTCTTTTCACAGGGCAACGGTGCCCCGCAGGAGAAATGAAATGACGAAAGTGAAGATCGAAAATGTGCTGGTCCTGGGCGCCGGCAAGGTCGGCAGCACCGTGGCCGACATGATCGCGGAGTACCACCGCCTGCCCGTGACGCTGGCCGACGTGAGACCGGGCCGCAACGATGAAAGCGACCCGCTGGTGCGGCGCATTGCGCTCGACGTCGAAAACAACGAATACCTGCGCACCGCGCTGCGCGCGCACTCGGTGGTGATCAACTGCCTGCCGTTCTTCCTCGCGCAGCGCGTGGCCACCGAAGCGGCGGCATGCGGCGTCCACTACTTCGACCTCACCGAGGACGTGGCGGCGACGAAAGCCATCCGCGACATATCGAAGACGGCCACCTCGGTCCTCATGCCCCAGAGCGGCCTGGCGCCCGGCGTGATCGGCATGCTCGGCGGCTATCTTGCCAGCCGCTTCGACGAACTCTACGACCTGCGCCTGCGCGTGGGCGCCCTCACGCGCAATGCCACCAACAGCCTGCGCTACAACTTCACCTGGAGCATCGACGGCGTCATCAACGAGTACTGCAACCCGTGCGACGCCATCGTGAACGGCCAGCTGGTGTCGGTGCAGCCGATGGAAGGGCACGAGACCTTCACGCTCGACGCCGAGGCCTTCGAAGCCTTCAACACCTCCGGCGGCCTGGGCACGCTGTGCGAGACGCTCGCGGGCAAGGTGCGCAACCTCGACTACAAGACCATCCGCTATCCCGGCCATTGCGACGCGATGAATTTCCTGCTGCACGACCTGCGCCTGATCGAGCGCCGCGACCTGCTGCGCCAGGTGCTGGAGCATGCCGTTCCGCACAGCCGCGAAGACGTGGTGATCCTGTTCGCCTCGGCCTCGGGCCGTCGCGACGGCCGCTTCGAGCAGGAGACGCGCGTCGCGCGGGTGTTCGGAGCGCCGCTGCGCGGCAAGGACCGCACCGCCATCGAGCTGACCACCGCCGCCGGCGTCGTCGGCGTGTTCGAGCTGCTGCGGCAAGGCAAGCTTCCCGCGCTCGGCTTCGTCGGCCAGGAGCAGGTGCCGCTCGGGCAGTTCCTCGCCACCAAGGTCGGCCACTATTACCAGGGGCTCGGCGTGGCGTCTTCCGCACCTGCGCCCAGGCCCAAGGGCGAGCCCGCGCACGCCTGACCGCCTCTCTGGCCAACCGCGTGCTGCCGGTGTATTCCTGGCTCGCCAGCAAGGAGCTCGATCCGCTGGCGCCGAGGCCCGGAGACGTCGCGTACCTGGCTTGGGGGTTGTCGCTTCGTACCGTTACTCGAACCGTATCTCGGCCACCGTAGGCGCATTCGGTTCCCTGGTGTTGGCGTTCGCGAGGGCGCCGTCCTTTTCGATCCTGAACCAGTAGCGGCACCCGGTTCGCGAAATCATCGTCACGCACATCGCACCATCGGGGTTGAGAAACCATTTGCCCGACGCTCGGCCGGGGCCGCTCCGGTTGGCGAAGTCCACGCGGCCGTCGGCGTAGAACTGCCAGCTCGAGACCATGCCGGTCGCGAGATTGTTTGAAACGATGGGTTTGCCGATCAAGGTGCTCTCGATCTCGGTCTTGCTCAGAAACACGCGATCATGAGTGGGCGCCGACTCATCGGAGATGGCGGGGACGGCAGCAATGCAAAGCAGCGTGCGGATGGCGTAACGTGTGAACATGACATGCCCTTCTGACGTCGCCGAAAACGTCATTCGGAGGGGGCAAGCTCGGCCAAAATGTTGGCCCGTCGCGCTGAGGTGCGCGCGGTGGCGAAGTTGTTCTTCGACAAGTCTGCTCAGTTGAATCATTTCCTCTAGTAGTGGTCGGCTGTCATCCAGCCAGATTCGCTTGAATGCATGCGTGAATGCATTCGTGTACGGTTGCATGCGGGAGCCGGCGCCCCTCGGTGCGTGCACCGCTTGATCAATGAACGTTCTCGTTTTGCCGCCAGCATTCCAGGAAGCCGGCACGCATCGCGATGCGAGCCATCGACTTCAATGGCGTTACAGGGCATTAACCAAAAAGTGTCCTTGTCCCGCGCATCGGGTAAGACCCATGTGCAGGAATATGGCTTGCTTTTTTCTGCTTTCCACAGCCTCTCGGGGCGGTTGTGGCCAGAAAGCGGATCGACAAAGGCGGTGTTCGATTTCAGCAATGACACAACGGTGCTCCGATTGCCCTTCGGTGAGTGACCGAAGAGCGGTCTGAGATGGCGGTCGGAGGCGACTTCGCAAGACGCCGGAGATCGCGGGAATGCACTGTGAAGGCAACTTCGATCCTGCTTGTATTTCGTTGTGTCGCATGTACTGCGTTTGTAGCACTCATGATCTGGCTGCCCTGGTCGATGTCGAATATCTCAGCGACCTCCCGAAGCCGTGCAACGCAGCCGCCTGACGCTTTTCGCCAATCGCCGGGAGTACCGCTGCCATTGCCGCGAGGCACCCGCGGTGTGCCAAGATCGAGGCGCTGGGCCTGCAGGTGGCCGGCGGCAAGCCCGAAGCGTTCCAGAAGACGGTACGGGCGGACGCCGCCATCTACGCGAAGATCATCAAGGACGCGAACATCCGCCTGGCGCCCTGAAGCCGCGCCACCGCTGCGCGCCAGTGCCGCGCACATGGCGCAGTGGCCTGGATCGACGGATTCCCTAGGGGCCTGGGGATGGGCCGCAGATCGGTGCGCATCCTTGTCGCTGGAGCGTACTCGCTGGGTAGTCTGCCTTCGTGCAGAACCGCTTTCGGCAAGGCCGTTCAGCTCCTGCACGCGCGGTACCGGGCACTCGCCGCAGGCGGCCGGAGGTCGGCTTCCGCTGCTGCAAAGCCGACCTCCGCTTCCCGCACAAGCTGAGGATCAGTTCTGCGCTGGCGTCGCAGCGGAAACGGCTGCGCGCAACCCCAACTCATAACTGTCTACGCCGAAACCGCAGATCTGTCCCCGCACGATCTCTGCGAAGACCGAGTGGTGGCGGAACTTCTCCCGCGCATGGATGTTCGACATGTGCACCTCCACCACGGGCACCGTCAGAATTGCCAGCGCATCGCGGATTCCGTAGCTGTAGTGCGTCCATGCACCGGCATTGATGAGCACTGCGTCCACGCCCTCCGAGAAGGCGCGATGGATGCGCTCGCACATCTCGCCCTCGCTGTTGGTCTGAAAGCTCTCGATCCCGGCACCCAGCTCCTTGCCCAGAGCTTGCAGCCGCTGGTCGATTTCCTCGAGGGTTGTCGTGCCGTACTGCTTCGGATCGCGCTTGCCGAACATGTTGTGGTTGATGCCGTGAAGCATGAGGATCTTCATGATGCGTCTCCGAAATGAGCTGTCAGACCAAGGGAATGGTCATGCGGTCGATCACGGCGCGGGTGTCGGGGCGCACGCCGCGCCACCATGCGAAGGCTTCCGCGGCTTGCTCGACCAGCATGCCGACACCATCGGCCAGCCTTGGCACGCCGGCGTTTTGCGCCAAACGCAGGAAGGGAGTGAGCCCTTTGCCGTAGGCCAGTTCATACGCCAGGCGCGCGCCCTGCAGGGCCTCGACCGGCAAGGGCGGCAACTCGCCCCTGAGACTGGCCGAGGTGCCGTTGATGACGATGTCGAATTCTTCGCCCGAAAGATCGCCGTAGGCGCATCCCTCGACCTTGCCGTGAGCCGCGAACTGCCTTGCAAGATCGTCCGCCTTGCCCTGCGTACGGTTCGCGAGCACCAGCACCGCTGGTTGCTGTTCGAGAAACGGAAGCAGTGCGCCACGGACCGCACCACCTGCGCCGAGCACCAACATGCGCGCCCCCTTGAGCGCGAAGCCAAGGTTGCGTTGGATGTCATTGGTGAGCCCCAGGCCATCGAAGTTGTCGGCCACGATACGGTCACCCTCGAACTTGAGTGCATTGGTCGCGCCTGCAAGTTGCGCGCGTTCAAGCCTTTCCGTGGCCAAGGCAAAGGCCTGAAGCTTGAACGGCGCCGTCACGTTCATGCCGCGTCCGCCAGCGCTGCGAAATGCATGCAGATCGTCGGCGAAGTGATCGAGAGATCCTTCGATCGCGCTGTAGTCGATGTCCTGTCCGGTCGAGGCTGCAAAACTGCCGTGGATGTAGGGCGACTTCGTGTGCCCGATGGGGTTGCCGATGACGGCGTACTTGTCGGTCATCTCGAGAAGCTCCTTATGCGCTGTAAAGCACGCCGTCGGCCTGCATGTCTGCGATCTGTGCGGCGTCGAAACCCAGGCTGGCTGCGATTTCCGCGTTGTGCTCGCCCAACTCGGGCGCGACCTGCATGATCGAGGTATCGCCGCCCGACATGCGGAAAGGCAGGTTCGGCAGGCGGATCTTTCCGAGCACCGGGTGGTCCTGCTCGACCACCATTGCGCGCGCCTGGATCTGTGGGTCGGCCAGCACTTCGTCGATGCGCTGGACCTTCGCGGCCGGCACGTCGATGCCGTCCAGCATCTTCAGAAGTGCCGCCACCGGTCTTGCCGATACCCAGGGCTTCACCACTTCGAGGATGCCGGTGCGCTGTGCGTTGCGACCCGCCGAGGTATGCAACATCGTGTCGGTGCCGAAGCCTGCCGGGCCACCTGTCTGTTCCACCAACGCAGCGAACCTCTTCCAGGCGTCGTCGACTTGCGCCGCGATGACGACGTCGCCGTCCTGCGCGCGGAACACGCCGTAGAGCGTCGAGTTGGGCATGTCGTGCCCTGTCTGCACCGGTACTTCCTTGCCTCCCGACAGCGTGTAGCACTGCACCGCGTATTCGTGCATCGACACCAACGTGTCGTACAGCGCCATGTCGATGTGCTGCCCGCGCCCGGACTTCACCCGACCGAGGAGGGCCGCATTGATGGCCGCCACCGCATGGATGCCGGTGTACATGTCGCCTAGCGAGATCCGCAGCAGAGGCGGCGCTTCACCGGGATTGCCGACCATCTGCATGATCCCGCTCTTGGCTTCGGCGATGAGGCCGAAACCGGCGCGGTGCGAGTCGGGGCCGGTATGTCCGTAGGCCGAAATCGAGCAGTAGACGAGGCCGGGGTTGGTCTCGGCCAGTTCGGCATACCCCAGGCCGAGCTTGTCGAGTGCACCGGGCCGGTAGTTCTCGACGAACACGTCGGCACTGTCGACGAGCTTCTTCATCAGTGCGCGGCCGCGGGGATCCTTGGTGTTGACGCTCAACCCCTTCTTGCCCATGTTCTGCTGCAGGAAGTAGCCGCTGTGGTCACCGACGAACCAGGCATGCTGGCGGCCTGCGTCGCCCGACCCCGGGCGCTCGACCTTGATGACTTCCGCACCCAGTGCGGCGAGGCAGCGCCCCACATACGGACCGGCCAGGAAGTGGCTGTAGTCGATGACGCGCATGCCGGCCAGCGGCAGCGCTTGTTGCGACGACGCGCTCATGCCGGCCTCCTTGGCACCATCACGCGGTGCTCGCCCTTCTGCACGACCTCATCGCGCTGGTTGATCAGTTCGGACGGCAGCACGAGGATGCCCCAGCCCGGCTTGCTCTTCGATTCGCGCTTGGTGCCCACGTGGAACCTCACTCGCACCGTGTCGCCCAGCTTGATCGGGCCAACGAAGCTCCATTCCCAGCCCAGCGACATGCCGGGCATGAAGCGCAAGTCGCTCCTGGTCTTCAACCCGTCGGCGATCGACAGGCCGAACAGGCCGTGTGCCACGCGAGTGCCAAACGGCGTCATGCGGGCATAAGCCTCGTCTGTGTGCACGGGGGTGTGGTCGCCGCTGAGGTCGGCGTAAGCCATCACGCGCGCCTCCGTCACTTCGTAGGGCGGGCTGACGCAGGTGGCGCCGACGACGGCGTCGTCCCAATACTTGTCTTCGATGGTCAGTGATGTCATGGGTGTCTCTCCTGGATTGAAAGGTTCAGGCGCGTGGATCGATGGCAAGCGCGCGGGCCACGGTGCCTGCGCTGGCCTGGATGAATTCGACGGCCAGGCCATCCGGCAGGCGCAGCCAGTTGCGGCCTTGCGGCATCTCGGTGACGCCGAAGGCTTGTGCAGCGGCGAGTGCGGCCTCGAGGTCTTCGCACATCACGCCGATGTGGCCGAGGCGGCCCTCGGGTCCGGCGTAGTCAGGCTTGGCCATGAACTGCATGCCGCCGAGCGTCCAGTATTGGATGGGCTCCTCGAAGGTGCCTTGCACCTCGCGCATCGTCATGCCGCAGACATCGTGAAAGAACCGGATGTGCCAATGGATGTCTGCCACCCAGATGGCGACATGTTCGACGTAAGCGCGCGGACGGGTCATTTCGCCTCCATACGGCGTTCGATGCCCTTGATGGCAGCGACCAGCGTCTGATTCACGGGGGTCGGCACGCCGTGTTTCAGGCCCGCGCGCACAACGGCGCCGTTGATGAAGTCGATCTCGGTGATGGAACCCTTCTCCAGGCTTTGCAGCATCGAGGTCTTGAACTCGTAAGGAAGCCCTTCGGCAGCCATCATCCAGGCGTCGCGCGGCGAGCCGATGGACAACTTCACGCCACCCGCTTCGGCAACAGCCATTGCCTCGCCCACTGCTGCAAGGGCTGCAGCTTCGATCTCCGGTACTGCGTAAAGGCTGCCGTACACCTGCCCCGTGATCGCACTCAACGCGCCCGTGGAGACGTTGATGAGGAGCTTGTCCCAGATCACGCCCGTGATGTTGTCGCTGACCTCGCACGGCAGCGCAGCGCGTTCGAATTCGGCGGCAATGGCCGCAGCCCGTGCACTGATGCGGCCATCGAGTTCGCCGATCACCGTGCGCTTGTTGCGTGTGCCCGCGATGATGTGGCCCGGCCCGAGGAACACGCCGCCGACATAGGTCTTGCCGGCCAGCACATGCTCCGCGCCGGCGACCTCCGCCAGGATGTCTTCATGCCCCATTCCGTTCTGCAGCGACATCACGGCGGTGTCCGGACCGACGACGGACAACGCGCCCTCGATGGCTGCACGCGTATGGAAGGACTTGACCAGCACGATCACCAGATCGGCCGGAGGCAAACCTTCGACGCTGGTGACGGCACGCACCTTCACCATGCGCTCGTTGTCGCCGTCCTTCATGCGCAGGCCATCGCGTCGGATGGCGTCGACGTGGGCCTGGAACGGATCGATGAGCGTCACATCGGAGCCACCCGCCGCGAGGGTGCCCCCGATGGCGCATCCGAGGGCGCCTGCGCCCAGAAAGTAGATCTTCATGCGTGTCTCCTGATGGAATGACACAACGATAGTTTTTTCAGGCCATGTCACCAATGACATGGATGAAATGGTCTACATTCCGTTTTGAAATGGAAGCGGGCGACTATCCGACGAATACGGGGACCGGCATGGTCAGCGTCAAGCTGCTGTGCCTGTTCGACCTCGTCTACAGCACACGCAGCGTGACGCGCGCGGGTGAGCAGATGGGGCAGAGCCAGCCGACCGTGAGCAATTGGCTCGGCCGCTTGAGAAAGCAACTCGGGGACGAACTTTTCGTGCGCACGGTCGACGGCATGCAGCCAACGCCGCGCGCGACGGAACTCATCGTTCCTGTACGCGAAGCCTTGGCGGCATTGCGTCGTGTCGCTGCGCCCGAGCCGGCCTTCGAGCCGGCCAGCGCCACGCGGCGCTTCCGCATCTGCATGACCGATGCGAGCCACATCACATTGCTGCCGCAACTGCTGGCGCACGTGCGCGCGGCTGCGCCGGGCATCGTCCTGGAGGCTGCACGCATCGACGAGCAGACCGGGCCGGCGTTGCAATCGGGCCAAGCCGACCTGGCCATCGGCCTTGTGCCTTGGCTCGAGTCAGGTTTCTTCCAACAGGTGCTCTATCCGCAGGACTGGGTGTGCCTGGTCAACGCCAAGCATCCGCGTGTGAACGGCAAGCGCATGGGCTTGCGCGAATACCGGGCCGAAGCGCACGTCGGCATCTCCGGTGGAACTGGCGTTCAGTTGCTGGAAGCCGCGCTGCAGCGTCACCGCGTGGTGCGACGCATCCTGCTGGAACTCCCGGGATTTCTCGGTCTGGCCGCGATCGTGTCGACCACCGACTTGATCGCCACGGTGCCGCGACAGATCGGCGAGACGCTGGCACGGACAACCGGCCTTTCGGTGTTCGATTGCCCCGTGCCCGTGCCGCCTTTCACAGTCAAGCAGCACTGGCACGCCCGATACAACCAGGATCCGGCAAACCGCTGGCTGCGAGGCCTGTGCGAGCACCTGTTCGCGCGAAATTTGCGAAAGGCTCAGTGAAGGCCGTGCGCGCCTGGTGGCAACGAGTACCCGCTTACTTTGCAAACGACTGGCCTGCGCGAATGCTCCGATTGAAATTTAGTGTTGACGAAGCCGGCCCAGATACAGAGGCATACGCAAACCGGGCTCCAGACGCTCCGCGCGCCGAACAATCTTCCCATCAGTCCGGAAGCGCATGCGGATCCGGCTGACCACCATTCCGGTGCTCATCAATCACTTCGGATTCAAGGAAATTTCAAATGACCGATTCCTCTCAGTTGCCCCGTCGCTCTTTCCTGGCCAAGGCGGCGCTCGGCGTGGCTGCCGTCCAGCTGACTTCGATCGTGCCCGCCTTCGCCCAATCTGCCGGCACAGGCGCCGTCAGACGCCTCGAGCCGCTCAAGAGCATCGACGCCGGCAGCCTCAGCATCGGATATTTCGAAGCAGGTCCGGCCAACGGCGCGCCTGTGATTCTTCTGCACGGCTGGCCCTACGACATCCACATGTTCGTCGACGTCGCACCACAACTGGCCGCCGCGGGCTTCCGCGTGATCGTGCCGTACCTGCGCGGCTATGGCACCACCCGGTTCCTGTCGGCCGACACCCCGCGCAACGGCCAGCAGTCGGTGGTCGCCGTCGACATCATCGCGCTGATGGATGCGCTGAAAATTCAGTCAGCCACCGTTGCCGGCTGCGACTGGGGCGCACGCACGGCATGCATCATGGCCGCGCTGTGGCCGGAGCGCGTGAAGGCGCTGGTGTCGGTCAGCGGCTACCTCATCGGCAGCCAGGAGGCCGGCAAGATCCCCCTGCCCCCGCAGGCCGAGTTGCAATGGTGGTACCAGTACTACTTCGCGACCGAGCGCGGCCGCGCGGGCTACGAGAAGAACCGCCACGACTTCGCCAAGCTCATCTGGCAGATCGCATCGCCGAAGTGGAACTTCGATGCGGCCACCTTCGATCGCAGCGCCGTCGCGTTCGAGAACCCCGACCACGTGGCCATCACCGTGCACAACTACCGCTGGCGCCTGGGCCTGGCCGACGGCGAAGCGAAGTACCAGGCACTGGAAGACCGACTCGCCAAGGCGCCCGTGATCGGCGTGCCGACCATCACGCTGGAGGGGGACGCCAACGGTGCGCCGCACCCCGAGCCCAGCGCCTATGCGAAGAAGTTCTCGGGGCGCTACGAGCATCGGCTGGTGAGCGGCGGCATCGGCCATAACCTGCCGCAGGAAGCACCCGAGGCCTTCGCAAAGGCCGTGATCGACGTCGCGCGCGGGTGAGTCGCGTCCGCCGTCGTCGAGCAATCACCTCCAAGGCACAGGAATACAAGCCATGTGGAACATCTATCAGGCATACATCGATGGGACCTTCGTGCCCGTACAGGGCAGCGAGCGGCTGGAGATCGTCAACCCCGCAACCGAGCAGGTCATCGGCACAGTGACCTTGGCGAACCGCGACGATGCGAAGCGAGCGATCGATGCGGCCAATCGGGCACAGCCGGGGCTGGCCGGCAGCACCAAGGCACAGCGCATCGAGATGCTCAAGCGCCTCGAGGCGGCCGTGCTGGCGCGCACCGACCAGATCTGCGAGGCCACGATCGAGGAGTACGGCGGCCCTTTGGCCCGCTCGCAATGGGTCAGCAACTACGCCTCGCAATGCTTCGCGAGCACGGCACGGATGCTGCAAGACTACGTCTTCGAACGCCGCTTGGGCGACGCCACTGTGGTGATGGAGCCCGTCGGCGTGGCCGGCCTCATCGCCCCCTGGAACAGCACGACCGGAAGCATTTGCAGCAAGTTGGCATCGGCCATCGCCGCGGGCTGTGCCTCGGTCGTCAAGCAGAGCGAGTTGGGCCCGCTGCAGGCGCAGGTCGTGACCGAGGCATTGCATGACGCGGGCCTGCCGGCCGGCGTCGTCAATGTACTGCTCGGGCGCGGCGGCGATGTCGGCGACGAGATCTCCACCAACCCGGGAATCGCAAAGATCTCGTTCACCGGTTCCACGCAGACCGGCAAGCTCATTGCGCGCGCAGGCCTGGATACCATGAAGCGCGTGAGCCTGGCGCTTTCGGGCAAGTCGGCCACCGTGATACTGGACGACGCCGACCTGGTCGCCGTGTTGCCCATGGCGCTGAACGCGGCCTTCATGAACAACGGCCAGGCCTGCGTGGCCGGCACGCGACTGCTGATCCCGAACGTGCACATGACGCAGGCGATCGAACGCCTGCAGGCCACGGTGACCGCCATGCGCGTGGGCGATCCGCGCGACGCCGCCACCGCCGTCGGGCCGCTCGCGAGCAAGGCGCAGTTCGAGCGCGTGCAGCATTTCATCCGCCGCGGTCTGGCGCAGGGCGCGACGCTCGTGGCCGGCGGCGAAGGCCGCCCGGACGGTCTTGACAAGGGCTGGTTCGTGCGGCCCACCGTATTCGCCGGCGTGCGCAACGACATAGACATCGCACGCGAGGAAATCTTCGGGCCGGTGCTCTCGGTGATCGGCTATGACGACGAGGATGAAGCCGTTGCCATCGCGAACGACTCCGTGTACGGCTTGCAGGCCTACGTCTTCTCGTCGCAGCCGATGCGCGCCCTCGGTGTGGCCTCGCGGCTGCGCGCCGGCACGGTGCTGGTCAATCGCATCACGCCCGAGTTGATCGCGCCATTCGGCGGCGTCAAACAGTCGGGCATCGGCAGAGAGTTTGGCATCTTCGGCATGGAAGCATTCCTGGAGCCCAAGACCATTGCCATCCCGAACGGCCTTGTGCTGCCCCGTCAGGCAGCTTGAGCACGATCGCTCGCCGGTTGGGTTCACGGCCCCGCGCCGGGGGCACGCTCTACGCCGCCGAGTCTCTCAGCAACCGTTGGGCTGCTTGCAGATCTGCAGTCTCGAAGCCTTCGGTGTAGCGAGCGAGGACGCCCGCGAGCCCAGACCGTACGTTTATCTCAGGTCCAGACTCGCGATAGCTAGAGCCACCCGAACACCCGGCATGAAGAGCCGTGCGATCGCGGCGTCGATGATTCCGACAACGAGCATCCAGAGGTAGTGGCGCATACTTCTTCCCGTGCATATTGGTGGGCCGCCGTCTTCATTGAGCCCAGACTGCCTGGATCACCGAAGACATCGCCACGATCAGCGGATCGCTCGCACGCTCAGCCGAAGTGACAAAGAACAACTGCGCATCGATCCTGGCCGCGCTCCAGACCATCCAGTCTTCCCGCTCGGCTCCCAGCACGGCAACCTCCTCCCGCAAGAGCGCGCAGCCGCTGCCTGAGCGAACAAAATCATCCAGTCCGCTGGTGTCCTCGCTTCGCAGGACCACATTGGGATCGAGCCCCTGCTGCTCGAACAAGGAGCGCAGCATCTGATGGACATGTGATTCGATCGCGCCGTCGATCCATGGAAGGCTCGCCAGAAAGCGCCAGCCCCAGCTGTGCATCTCGGGCTTCAGCCGATTGGGAATCGCCACGCGATAGCTGAGCGATCGCAGAGGATGCCACTGCACGTCGCGTGGCGGATTCGGTGCCACGATGAGTGCGCAGGACAATCCACCGCCCCGCACCTGATCCAGAAGGTGCAGCAAAGGCAGGCTGCGCGTACGAAGCTCTACCAGAGGCAGCCCCTGCTGCATGCCTCCCAGCAACGCGCCGAGCCGAAGAAACTCGGGCGTCTCGCCCGGCACCCCCAACTCAATGCTCCCAGAGAGTTCACCCTTCAGGCGCTGCGCCGTTGCTTGCATCTCGGCCGAGGACTGCAGCAGGGCCTCCGCACAGGGAAGCAGGCGCTCCCCCGCCCGGGTCAGGCTCAGCCGGCCGCCGGCGCGAACGAACAGGGCGATGCCGAGGTCCTGTTCCAGCCCTTTGATCTGCGCCGTCACGGCCGGCTGGGTGACGTGGAGTGCATCAGCCGCCTTGGTCACGTTGCCCAGCCGGGCCACAGAGACGAATGCACGGATCTGGTAGAGCTCCATGGTTCACGAACAAGCGCGTCAGGCTGCGAAAAGACGCACTTGGGAGGGCTCCAACCCGAGACTCACCGCGCATCCGGCGGGGAACTTGGAAAGACCCGCGTAGTGCGGTTGATCCACTTCGACGGCCTGGTTTCCGACCCGCACGCGATAGCGGGAAAACTCCCCGAGGAACTCGCTCGCTTCCACCGTTCCCGGCATCCATACGAAGCGCGCATCGCGCGCCGCGTCGACGACATCCACTCGCAGCGAATGCGGCCTGAACGTTGCCAGTACGCGGTCAGAGGCCGGAGCGTCCGACGGGAGCTGGAACGGCAGCCCTCCCACGCCGTCGATGTCGAGCGTCACGGTGTTGCCCTGGCGACTGCTGACGCGGCCGGCGAGGCAGTTCATCGTCCCCACGAAATTCGCCACGAACGGGTTGACGGGATAGTCGTAGAGCATCGCGGGACTGCCTACTTGCTGCAGCACGCCGCGATCCAGGATTGCCATGCGGTCTGCCGTCGTCATGGCCTCTTCCTGGTCATGGGTGACGAAAATGGTGGTAATGCCGAGCCGCCTCTGCAACGCCAGGAGCTCCTGGCGCATCTGTACGCGCAGCGACTTGTCCAGATTGGAGAGCGGCTCGTCCAGCAAGAGCACCTGTGGCTCGATGACGATGGTGCGCGCCAGCGCAACACGCTGCTGCTGGCCGCCGGAGAGCTGGCTCGGCTTGCGCTTGGCATAGCGCAGCAGGTCCACGGTCTCGAGCGCGGCCGCCACCTTGCGCTTGATTTCCGACCGTCCGACCCGGCGTTCCACCAGTCCGAATGCAACGTTGTCCCACACGTTCAGATGGGGCCACAGCGCATAGCTCTGGAACACCATGCCGATGTTGCGTTTCCATGGGGGCATGCCGCTGACGTCCTTGCCATCCACGAGAAGCTCGCCGTGCTGATGCTGGTTGAAGCCGGCGATGAGCCGCAGCAAAGTGGATTTTCCGGACCCCGAAGGTCCCAACAGCGCAAAGAACTCACCAGGCTCGATGAGCAGGTTGACGTCCCGCAGGACTTCCGTCGCTCCGTACGCGAGCCGGAGATTGCGGCACTCGACACTTACTTTTTTCATGATGTCTCCTCAGATCTTCGCGGGAACCGCCCCGAACGGCAGCGGTGCTTCCTCTTCCACAGGTCGCGCGACGAACCGGCTGCTGGTTCGCTCGACGACAACGTGCGATATGTAGGTACCCAGCGCAACAACGACGATGGCCAGCACGCCCAGGGCCGCCCCGGGGCCGCGGCCCGCGACACTCTGCATGTACAGGTAGATGCCATAGCTCATCGGTGCCTGCGACTGGCTGGTGGTCAGCATGATGGTGGCAGACAGCTCGACGGCAGCCGTGATGAAACTGGTGACGAAGCCCGCCAGAATCCCTCCCGCCATCAACGGCACCACGACGCGCCGGATGGTTCGTGCCTTGGTCGCCCCCACGCTTTCGGCAGCCTCCTCGAGCGAGACGTGAATCTGCTGCAATGCCGCCACGCACGACCGCAGCGCATACGGCAGGCGTCGCACGGCGTAAGCCAGCATGATCATGACCCAGGTGCTGGTGAGAAGCACCTCCGTACCAGGGACCAACACACCCTTGAAAAAGCGCAGATAGCCGATGGCAAGGACCAGGCCGGGGACAGCCAGCGACGCCGTTGCTATCACGTCCAGCCAATGGCGTACCGGCAGCCGCGTGCGCAGCAGCAGGTAGGCGATGGTCGTGCCGAGCACCACGTCGAGGCCGGCGGCGAGCCCGCAGTACAGCATCGTGTTGCCAATCATGCTGCCGGCATCCTGGAATACCGTCGCGTAGTGCGCGAGGGTGTAGGCGTCCGGCAAGGGAGAGAAGCTCCACACGTTCCCGAACGATAGCAGCAGCACGCCGATGTGGGGCGACAGAACCAGCAGCATGACCAGCCCGATCCACCCATAGGCCAGAAGCGATCCGGCGGGCGACAGCACGCGCCGCTGAATGGCCCCGCCACCCTTCTGGATCGTCGAGAAGTCCTTGCCCTTGAGCATCCGTGCAGACAGCGACATGGCGGCGATGGAAAACGCGATCATGATCACGCTGGTCACGTAGCCTAGCGGATCTTCCAGCCCCACCTGGGTGATGCGCAGGTAGGCCTGCGGGGCGAGCATGTTGGTCGTGCCCAGCACCAACGGTGTGCCCAGGTCGTCGAAGACCTTGACGAACACCAGCGACGCCCCCGCCACGAACCCCGGCAGCGCCAGCGGGAAAATAACGCGCCAGAAGAGACGCCAGCCGCGGCAGCCGAGGTTCATTGCAGCCTCCTCCATCGCCCCGTCTATGTTGCGCAGCGCGAGCGTGAGGTTCATCAGCACGAAGGGAAAGTAGTGGATGGACTCGACGAAGATCACGCCGCTCAGCCCATCCATCAGAGGAATCGAGAACCCGAGGTACTCGTTGAGCAGCAGGTTGATGCTGCCCGAGCGCCCGAAGATCAGTTGCAGCGCCACCGCACCGACGAAGGGCGGCATGATCAGCGGGAGGACGCCGAGCGTCTGGATCAGGGCGGCGCCGCGGAACTGGAAGCGAACCGTGAAATAGGCCAGCGGCACCGCGATCAGCGAAGCGAACACGGTCGACATCACGGCCACATAGAGGCTGTTGAAGAACGCCTCCTGCATCAGCGGCTGGGAAAAGAATGCGACGAAGTGCCCGATCGTCGGACTCCCGTCTGCATTCACGAACGCGGTGTAGAAAACCCACGCCACGGGCATGACGAGGAACAGCAACAGGAAGACGGCAACCAGACCTGCAGCGCACCACGCGCCTGACCGCACATCCGATGGAAAAAGACCCAGCATGAAGATCTCCATGGCAGCCCGGCATTGCCGCGCTGCACGACATTGTGGTTACTTGAGGAGGGCCTCGGCCTGCTCGGCCAGGCTCCGCGCCTGGTTGTAGTTTTCCAGCGCCTTGCCGCTCCAGTCGCCCTCGAGGCCGGTGATCCGCTTGTTCGCCTCGGCATCCTTCTTGTTGGCCGCAAACATCGTCAAGAAGGCCTTGTCGGCAACCATCGACGCACTCACCAACGGCGTGAACGCGAGGCTGCGAGCCCTCTTGATCAGCGCGGCCGCCTCCGCATGAGGTTTGCGGGCCAGCGCCGCCTCGGCCCCATGAATGGCCTTGGTCGCGGCCTTCAGCTCCTTGTGCCGAAAGGTGATGGTCTGGTCGAAGAGAGACGAGACGACGTTGTAGCGCGTGGCGGAGAGATCCGCGTCGAATTTGACCTTGGTGCGCCTGGCAACCTCATAGGCGTTCGGAAAGCCGGCTGGCATTTTCAGTTGCTCGGGTGGCAACACCGGAAGACGGGAGATCTGCGGAGCAACGAGCAGTTGTTGCCCTTCCTTCGACAGCGAGAACGCAATGAACTTCCTGGCTTCCTCGGCGTTTTTGGCACCGGCGATCAATGCAATGTTGGCTGGCACCATGGCCGTGACGCTCGGGTAGGCGAACTCCACCGGAAAGCCCGAGTACTTGCCTGCGAGGCCGAAGAAATCGATCACCATGCCGATGCCGAACTGCCCGTTGTTGACACCGTCGGGAACGCCGAAACTGCGCTCCGTGATGGCCGCGCTGTTGCCCGTGATCTGAAGCAGTTCCGACCATCCCTTGTCCCACCCCTCTCCCTGAAGAATTGTCTCCACGGTCAGGTGAGTCGTGCCGGAACGCGAGGGCGAGCTCAGCGCCACGTGGCTGAAATAGATTGGTTTGGTGAGGTCGCTCCATTCCGCGGGCGCAGGAAGCTTGTTGGCCGACAGGTACCGCGTGTTCCACATCAGTCCGTACCCGCCGAGTGCCTGGCCGAGGTACATCCCCGAGGCCTCGTTGAGGGGGTAGCTGCCCACGGTCTTGGGGACGGACGGATTCGCCAGCGCCGCAATGGGCTCCAGCAGTTTCCCGTTGACCAGGACCTCGAAGGCATCGGGTGCCGAAGCCCAGAAGACGTCGGGGCGCTGTCCTGCCGGCATTTCGCGGACATAGGCGACGCCTGCGGTGGTGCTCTTGTTCAGGATTTCAAGCTTGATCGAGGGGTTGGCTTTCTCGAACGCCGTCTTGTACGCTTGTGTCAGCTCCTTGGGAAACGATGTCACGACCGACACGGTGCCGGCGTGCAGCGCTGCGCAACCAGCGAGGGCGGCCAGCGTCAGCAAGGGCCGAAAGTCAATGCGCATGGAAGTCTCCGTTGTCTTGGTGATAGTGGGCCCGAGCTTATGGCCGAGGCGGAACGCATTCCAATCACAGTTTTTGATTCGAGGCATTGCCGGGAGCCTCACTCGGGTTTGCCCGTGCAAGTGGCTGCGACAGGTCGCCACCATCTGGCCCCTTGCCGTCATTGCCTTGCATACTCCCCTCTTTCCCGCTTCACCATCGGCCCTCGAAACCGCACCGCCCTTCACTCGCCGTCGGACCACTCTTTCATGCCAAATGACATCTTCATGAAGAAGGTACGCGTGGAATGTCGTCACATTCACTTCTCTCACGGCCCGGCAAAGGCATTGAACGACGTCAGCCTCGACATCGCACCGGGTGAATTCTTTGCCTTGCTGGGGCCATCGGGCTCGGGAAAATCGACGTTGATGCGGGTCATCGCCGGGCTCGAGGCGCCTGACCTGGGCCGCGTGCTTCTGGACGGCCGCGACGTGTCCGAGGAGCCCGCCTGGGCCCGGCAGGTCGCCATGGTGTTCCAGAACCACGCCCTCTGGCCTCATATGTCCGTGGCAGAGAACATCGCCTTCGGCCTGATCGAACGCCGGGTCGAAGCACCCATCGTTCGCATCGCGGTCTCCCGGTGGCTGAGTGCCATCGGCCTGCAAGGCCAAGGAGATCGTGAACCGAACCAGCTTTCGGGGGGGCAGCAGCAACGTGTCGCATGGGCACGGGCCCTTGCCGCCGAGCCCCGACTGCTGTTGTTGGACGAACCGTTCTCCAACGTGGACAAGACGCTGAGACTGGGACTGCGGCAACAGCTGCGCACTTTGCAGCAACACCTTGGCATCACGACCGTGCTCGTCACGCACGATCAGGAAGAGGCACTCGGCTCGGCAGATCGAATTGCCGTGCTGGACAACGGCGCCGTCCAGCAGGTCGGCAGCCCCACCAGCCTGTACGACTACCCGGCCAACACGACCGTTGCCCGTGCCGTTGGTCAATGGAACCTGCTCATCGGCTCGGTGCGCTCGCGGCAAGGTGGTGTGCTGCTGCTCGACGTTGAAGGTGTCGGCGAACTGCGCGTGCCGCTGCGATCGGACACACCCGCCACCTCGCGGCTCTCCATCGGCTTCCGCCCGCATGCCGTGAAAGTCGGCCATCAGGACGACGTGCACGACGCCCGCTACACATGGCTCGCAGGCACGGTGGAGAACGTCGAATTCCTGGGCAGGGCCATCCGCTACCGGGTGCGAATAGGCGATCACGCCGTGCTGGTGGACGAGCCGCATCATCGCGGCGCATCGCGCCAGGCTGTCGGTACCGACATCACGCTCGGAATCGAATTGGCTCGGTGCCGGCAATTCGCGGCCTAGCTTTTCGTCTCGGATTCGCGCCCCCAATGCGTCTTTGATCTCGACCCGAGCGCACCGAGCGCGATGGCCTTATGGCCGTCATCAGAAGACGTGATTGGAAGGATGCCACCTGCTCTGCTATTTTTGCGTCGCCTGCCGCCCCAACCACGGTTGACGAGGGCTATCACACCGGGCGCGCACCGTGAACCCGGTCGTCCTGCCCATGCCGGACGCCCGATCCGCGGTCGCTCCGCACAACGAACGGAGATACTCAATGCGCATCATCACCCGCCAGCTTTGCTGGCTATCCCTTGTCGCCTTCTTGTTCACCGGCTGCACGACGCAAGTGCCGCCGCCGGCCGGCGTGCCGCGGGTCTACGAGAAGACCATCGCCTCGCCGGTCAAGGACGAAACCTACCTCGATCCAGCGCAGATAGACACCACGCGCTTCCTGGCACCACCTCCCGATGAAACGTTCACTCGACGCGAAATTGAGCAGATGCTCGTGCTGCAGCAGCTGCGCACGCCGGCGCAGGCGGAACGATCCATCGCCGACCTAGAACAAAGTATTTTTCGTTTTTCCGACGTGATGGGCGAGCGGTTCAGGAAGGAAGACCTGCCGCGGACCGCCCAGCTGTTCGAGACGCTGTACAGAACCGAAAGCAGTCTCAACAAGCAGGGAAAGGAAAAATGGCAGCGCACGCGGCCTCCGCTGTTCGATCAGCGCATTCAACCGGTGGCACGGTATTCTTCCAGCGGCTCCTACCCGAGTGGTCACTCGACCTTTGCCTACCTCGCCGGGATCGTGCTGGCCGACATGGTTCCGGAAAAGCGTACACGAATCTTTGAGCGTGCCAGCGAGTTCGGCGAAAACCGCGTCCTCGGTGGCGTTCACTACCCTAGCGATACCGAAGCGGGTCGTCGCCTGGCGACGATGATCGCCGTCCTGATTCAGCAGAATCCCGCGTATCAACGCGATTTCGCCGCCGCCCGAAAGGAACTGCGCGCGTTGCTCGACCTGGACAGATGATCGTTGAGCGCGGCCAGGCAGGTTCCGGGGTCGACGCGTCATCTATCGCCATCCGGCAGGAACGTGAAGTACTCGCGCATCGGCCTTCGCTCTGGCAAAACGTAAATCACACCATGCGCATTGCCAAACAGCGGCTTCACATGCGTGTCGTAGAAAAGCGCTGAAACATTGATGCATCCATAGGAGATACGGTGATCTTCTGCGTTCGTCGATGCAAGTCGCTCCAATCGCCGCTCGGCCTTGTTGCTTGTCCGCACTCGATGCATGGACACTGCTGCGTCGTAGTCGACCCAAACGACGTCTTCGCCCTGCAAGTTGACCCCGGGTTCCGAGACGAAACGCCCGGCCGGCGTGGTGACCTGCTCGGTTTAGTCGAGACAGTTATTCCTAGAAGACGGCGGGTTGCAGGTCTTGGCGCAGTTCCTGTTTGAACTGCGCCGGGGTCAAGTACTGCAGGCTGCTGTGGGGACGTACCTCGTTGTAGTGATTGCGCCAGGCTTCGATCAGAACGGCGGCTTCGCGGCGCGAGCGGAACCACTCGATGGACAGGCACTCGTCGCGGAACTTGCCGTTGCAGCTCTCGTCGGTGCCGTTCTGCCAAGGCTTACCGGGATCGTTGAGCACGGTGGCGATCCCAGAGCCTGAGATCCACTCCAGGATGGCCTGGCTGACGAACTCCGGCCCGTTGTCCGAACGCATGAATAGCGGCGCACCGTGCAAGCTGACCAGGCGCGAGAGCACCTCGATCACCCGTTTGGACCGGATGGCTCCGGCCACATCGATGGCCAGGCACTCGCGGGTGTATTCGCCTTGAACGGCGTGTGAACGCGCGGGCGCACCGAGGCGATGCGCTTGCGCGGCCGTGCGCTGCCCCCGACTTTCGTAGCGCACGACCGCTTCGACAGGCTCCAGGTCGCTCAACTTGGACATGCCCGCTCGCGCCAGAACGCGACTGACCGTGGATTCCGAGACGCCCACGCTGCGCGCAATGCGAGCCTGCAGCATTCGACGTTTGCGCAGCTCGACGATGAGCAAGGCCTTTCCTGCATCGATGGCCCTGGGAGAGCGCGTGGGCCTGGAGGACGCATCGGCCAAGGCGGCTTCGCCGCCGGCCAGATAGCGACCGAGCCACTTCCTGGCCGTGGGCGCGGTGACGCCGTGTGCGGCTGCGGCTCGCACGGCATCCAAGCCCTCCACTGTCATCTGCTTGACCATCTCGAATCGGCGGGCAAAGGTAAGTCGGGCATGCTTATGGGTGTTCATCCGGTTGGGCGTCCTGAGTGGATTGGGTGTTTGGCGACTTCCAGTCTCTCAAACCCAATCCGGATGAACACCGGATACAACCTATTGAAGCTTCACAGCTAGTCGGCCGCTTTCAAATAGTGGCCGAAGCCTTCTTTAGTTCCCGGATCGAGCACACCCTCAACATCCACTTCCCCCGACGTCGCAAATCCGGGACATGGCTTGATGTCATTCATTCCGCTGCTGAAATGCGCATCAAGCACTCCCCGATGAGCGCATGCAGTGCGCTGGCATTTCGGCTCCCAATCAACTGATGGACTTTGGCTTGGGCCATGCTCCAGTGAGGCATGCCCTCGGCACATTTATCGCGGCCCGCAGCGGTGATACGCAAGCTCCGAGTGCGCCCGTCAGTCCCCGGCCCAAGATCCACCCAATCTGTCGAAATAAGGGGCTTGAGAGTGCGTGTCAGCGTTGATGGAGAGAGCGACATCGTCTCGGCCAGATCGCAGGGGCGCACCGGCCCGTGTGCCAGGACTTCCATCAACAACCGGTACTGCGTGATTCTGAGACCGACTTTGCTGAGTTCCGCATCATAGTGCTGCCTGATCACGCGGGCGAGCTGATGCGCCTTGGTGTCGGTACAGGCTGACCGCTGAAGGCCCGCGGCAGCGATCACGTGCGTCTGCGGCGCAGGGAGCGTTTGCATTGGCGCACGCGCGGGAGTGGCGCGCCTGGACAACATCGGCTTCGGCTGTCAGGACACTTTGGACGGCTTTGTGGAAGCCTCATCCAGCGCATGCGTCTGGTCGATGAAACGGCGGCTCGAGGCCAGGATTTCCTTGCGCGTGCGCTCGGATTCCACCGCGCGGGACAGAACCAGCGCCCCCACGCACTGGGCAATCAGCGCCCATGCCGCATCGGGGTCGCCGATGCGCGAGCTCCAGCTCTTCTGCAGGCGCTTCAGGCCCTCTTCGACCGCCCCGCGCACCTCGGGCCCGGCCCTGGCGATCTCGGGCCCCAGTGCCGGCAGCACGCAGCCGGTTTCGGGATGCAGCGCGTGGTACGAACTCAGGTAGCTGCGCAACCGCTTGGCGACGTGGTCGGGCGGCGAGTCGCGGTCTCCGGCCAGCATGTCGGTGCTGTTGGAAATTTCATGTTCGAGCAGTTCGGCGAACAGCGCCTCCTTGGACGGGAAGTGTCCATAGAAAGCGCCCCCGGTCAGGCCGATGCTCGCCATCAATTCATCGACGCCGGTGGTACCGAAGCCGCCCTTCTTGGCGATGGCACGGGCATTCGCGAGCAGTTTCTTGCGGGTTTCCTCTTTGTGGGTGGACGGATAGCGCATGAGCGGGCCTCTGCAGATCGTGGAGGCGTTCATCATAGCATGCCACTCGTTTGATAAACGGTCGTGATTCCATTGTGCTCCATATCAAGGGTTTCCCCCTGCTGGAAACCTGCTCGAGCGTGTTGACGCTGCCCTCGCCGCAAATCTATAGTCCACTATCGTTTATTAAACGATCTCTATTTAAAAGAAAGGCGAGCGAAGCGACGGCGATGAGGGGCCGCCGCCCGCCCTGCGCCTGAGCCGCTCGGCTGCCGCGAGCCGATGCGCCAACCTGTCTAGCCACCCCCTGGAGTCCGACCATGAGAGAAGCCGTCATCGTTTCCACCGCACGCACGGGCATCGGCCGCGCCTTCCGCGGCGCGTTGAACAACATCAAGTCGCCCACGCTGATGGGCCATGCGATCCAGCACGCCGTGCAGCGGGCGGGCGTCGATCCCAGCGAGGTGGAGGATGTGGTCATCGGCAGCGCGATGGCCGCCGGCACCGCGGGCATGAACATCGGACGCCTTGCGGCGCTCGCGGCGGGACTGCCGCAGTCGGTGCCGGGCCAGACCATGGACCGGCAATGCGCCTCGGGCCTGATGGCCATCGCGACGGCGGCCAAGCAGATCATCGTCGACGGCATGGACGTGACCGTGGGCGGGGGGCAGGAGAACATCTCCTCCGTGCAGAACCCGTTCGTCAAGTGGGTGGGTGAAGAGGCCGACCCGCAGCTCATCGCGCGCGTGCAGCACGCCTACATCCCGATGCTCCACACGGCCGAGATCGTCGCGAAGAAGTACGGCATTTCACGCGAGGCGCAGGACGCCTATTCCGCGGAAGCGCAGCGCCGCACCGCGCTGGCGCAAGAGCGCCACCTGTTCGATGACGAGATCGTGCCGATCACGGCGCGCATGGCCGTGGCCGACAAGCAGACGGGCACGATCAGCTACCGCGACGTCACGCTGGACCGCGATGAAGGCAACCGCCCCGACACCACGCTCGAAGGCCTTGCCAGTCTCAAGCCGGTGGTCGAAGGCGGCGTGATCACCGCGGGCAATTCGAGCCAGCTGTCGGATGGCGCATCGGCCTGCGTGCTGGTGGAGCGCGCGGTCGCCGAGCGCCGCGGGCTCAAGGCGCTGGGCACGTACCGCGGCATCGCGGTGACCGGGCTCGCGCCGGAAGAAATGGGCATCGGCCCGGTCTTGGCCGTGCCCAAGCTGCTGAAGACCCACGGGCTCAAGGTGAGCGACATCGGCCTCTGGGAACTGAACGAGGCCTTTGCCTGCCAGGTGCTGTACTCGCGCGACCGCCTGGGCATCGATCCGGAAAAGCTGAACGTCAACGGCGGCGGCATCACGATCGGCCACCCCTACGGCATGACCGGCTCGCGGCTGGTCGGGCATGCGCTCATCGAAGGCAAGCGGCGCGGTGCGCGCTTCGTCGTCGTGACGATGTGCATCGGCGGTGGCATGGGCGCCGCGGGCTTGTTCGAAGTGGCTTGAGACAGGAAGATCACGATGACTTATCAGGCTCCCATGCGGGACATTCAATTCGTGCTCCACGAGGTGCTCCAAGTGCCGGCCATGCTGGAGGCCTGCGGCCAGCCGGAGTTCGACGCCGAAACCATCGACCAGGTGCTCGCCGCGGCCGGCCAGTTCGCATCCGAGGTGATCGCACCGCTCAACGGGCCCGGCGACGAGCACGGGTGCAGCATGCCCTCGCCCGGCGTGGTGCAGACCCCGCCCGGCTTCAAGAAAGCGTACGACGAGTTCACCAAGAACGGCTGGGCCGGCCTGGCGTGCAGCCCCGAGTTCGGCGGCCAGGGCTTTCCTTCAGTCGTGGCCAATGCGGTCTATGAAGTCTTCGGCGGCGCCAACATGGCGTGGTCGTCCTACCCCGGCATGTCGCACGCCACCTACGTGAACGTGGCGGCCAACGGTTCCGAGGAGCAGAAGGCGCTTTACCTGCCGAAGATCGCCTCGGGCGAGTGGGCCGGAACCATGTGCCTGACCGAGCCCAACGCGGGCACCGACCTGGGCCTGATGCGCACGCGCGCCGTGCCGCAGCCCGATGGCAGCTACAGCATCACCGGCAGCAAGATCTTCATCTCGGGCGGCGAGCAGGACCTGACCGGCAACATCATGCACCTGGTGCTCGCGCGCATCGCCGATGCGCCGCCCGGGGTGAAGGGCATCTCTCTTTTCATCGTTCCCAAGTTCCTGCCCGATGCAAGCGGCACGGCCGGCGCGCGCAATGCGGTGGTCTGCGGCTCCATCGAGCACAAGCTGGGCATCCACGGCAACTCGACCTGCACCATCAACTTCGACGGTGCCACCGGCTGGCTGCTGGGCGCGCCCAACAAGGGGCTGGCGGGCATGTTCGTGCAGATGAATCACATGCGCGTGCTGGTCGGCGTGATCGCCATCGGCCTGATGGAAGCGGCCTACCAGAAGGCCCTGGCCTATGCGAAGGAGCGCCTGCAGGGCCGCGCCAGCGGCGCCAGATCGTCCAGCGAAGCAGCGGACCCAATCATCGGGCATGCCGACGTGCGCCGGATGCTGCTCACGCAGAAGGCGAACATCGAGGGCGCGCGCGCCCTGGCACTGTGGGCCGCGCAGCTCAGCGATCTTCAGCGTCTTCATCCCGACGCCGCCAAGCGCAACGAGACGGCCGAACTGCTGGGCCTTTTGACCCCGCTCGTGAAGGCGCTGTCGAGCGACCTCGCGGTGGAATGCACGCTGCTCGCGATGCAGGTGTTCGGCGGGCACGGCTACATCCGCGAGAACGGCGTGGAGCAGCATCTGCGCGACGTGCGCATCGTGGGCCTCTACGAGGGCACGAACGGCGTGCAGGCCATGGACCTGCTCGGCCGCAAGGTGCTGGCCGACCAGGGCCGGCAGATGGGCGTCTTCCTGGACATGGCCGGCGCATTTGCCGAGGCCTGCAGCCCGCGCGAGGCGATGCGCGAGTTCGCGCAGCCGCTCGCCGGGCTGGTCGCCGACATCACGCAGCTCACCCGCGAACTGGTGGACACTTCGGCGCAAGACCCGCACGCCGCAGGCGCGGCTGCTGCGCCCTATCTGCGCCTGGTCGGGCACCTGGCGCTTGCCTGGAGCTGGGCGCGCATGGCCGAGGTGGCGCTCAGGAACGCCGATTCCACCGACCCGATCTATGCGTCGAAGATTGCCACGGCCCGCTTCTACTTCCAGCGGCTGCTGCCGCAGACGGCAGCGCTGTGCGGCGAGATCCGGGCGGGCTCGTCCGCATTGATGGAACCGGCCGTCGATCTTTTCTGAACCCGCGGCATGTACCACCTGAGCCGCTTCGCAGCCGCCACGCCCGGCAAGCTGGCGGTGCATTTTCTCGAATCAGGCGAGGCGTTCAGCTTCTCGCAGCTCGAACGCGAGGCGAACCGCGCGGCCAACGCCTTGCTGTCGCTCGGCCTGAAACGCAGCGACTGCATCGTGCTGTGCATCGAGAACGCGCCGGAGTTGCTCTTTCTCGCGCTCGGCGCGCAACGCATCGGGCTGTACTACGTGCTCGCCTCGACGCGGCTGTCGGCCGCGGACTTCGAGTACATCGTCAAGGATTCGGGGGCATCGGTCGCCGTCGTGTCGTCGGCCTGCATGAGCGCCGAAACGGCCTCGTCGCTGGATCTCAGCGGCGCACAGCGCATCGGCATCGGCTTTGCGGATACAGCTATGGAACGCTGGGAGACGCACTTTCTCGCTGCGCCGGACGGCCTGCCGCCCACGCCCGCGCCAGGCCGCGAGATGCTGTATTCATCGGGCACGACCGGCCGGCCCAAGGGCGTGCGCAAGCCGCCCTTCGAAGGCGCCTTCGATGCGGTGGACAACCGCAACGCCGCGGTGGCGCGCTCGTTCGCGCTCGACGCCTCCGCGGTCTACCTGTCCACGTCGCCGCTGTATCACAGCGCACCCAACCGGTTCCTGTCGGCGGCCATCCATGCCGGCGCCACCAGCATCGTGATGGCGAAGTTCGATGCCGAACGCGCGCTCGCCGCCATCGCCCACTTCGGATGCACCCATTCGCTCTGGGTGCCGACCATGTTCCACCGCCTGCTGCACCTGCAAGCGGAGGTACGCAGCCGCTACAGCATGGCCTCCATGCGCCACGCTGTCCATGGCGCGGCGCCCTGCCCCGCGCACGTCAAGCAGGCGATGATCGACTGGTGGGGTCCGGTCCTGCATGAGTACTACTCGGGCACCGAAGGCATCGGAGCCACGGCCATCAGCTCGCGCGAATGGCTCGATCACAAGGGCTCGGTCGGGCGCGCGACCGACGGCATCCTGCACATCCTGGATGACGCGGGCCGCGAGCTGCCGCCGGGCGAAACCGGGAACGTCCATTTCGAGAGCGACGCGCAGTTCGAGTATTGGAACGACCCCGCCAAGACCCGCGCAGCGACGAGTCCGCAGGGCTGGCGATCCTTCGGCGACATCGGCCATCTCGATCGCGAAGGCTACCTCTACCTGACGGATCGCAAGGACTTCGTCATCATCTCCGGCGGCGTCAACATCTACCCGCAAGAGATCGAGGACGTGCTGCTGCAGGATCCCCGCGTTGCCGATGCCGCGGTCTTCGGCGTGCCGAACGACGAGTACGGCGAAGAGATCAAGGCCGTCATCCAGCCGGCGCATCCGGATTTCACGGGCCCGGCCGTCGCCGAGGCGCTGAAGGCACGCTGCCGCGAGTTGCTCGGTCCGCTCAAGGTGCCGAGAAGCATCGATTTCGAGTCCGACTTTCCCCGGCACGCGACCGGCAAGCTTTACAAGAAGTTGCTGCGCGATCGCTACCTGGCCTAGAGGGTGCGAGTCGCCGGCCCGCTTCGCAGCGAGCCGGCGGATGCCCAAGGTTAGGCCAGCGCAGGCTCCAGGAACCCGGCGAGCCGCTGCACGATCAGCTGCTCGGCTTCTTCCATGATGCGATCGATCAGCTCCTGCACCGTCGGAATGTCGCGGATCAGGCCGACCACCATGCCGCAGCTCCAGGCGCCGGCATTCATCTCGCCTTGCAACATCACGCGCGGATAGACCCCCGCGACTTGGTCGATGATGTCCTCGAACTTGAGGTCGGCGCCCTTTTCCTTCTCGATCCTGATCAGCTGCTCCACGGATGAATTGGTCAGCACGCGCTCCGTGTTGCGCAGGCCGCGCATCACGAGCCGCGTGTCCAGCTCGGTGGCCGCCACGATGGCGTCCTTCACGTTCTGGTGGATCGGCGCTTCCTGTGTGGCCACGAAGCGCGTGCCCATGTTCATGCCCTCCGCGCCCAGCGCCAGCGCCGCCACCAGGCTGCGCGCATCGGCCATGCCGCCGGAGGCGACGAACGGGATCTTCAGCTCCTCGGCCGCGCGCGGCAGCAGGATCATGTTCGGCAGGTCGTCCTCGCCCGGGTGGCCGCCGCATTCGAAACCGTCCACGCTCACGGCGTCGCAGCCGATGGCCTCGGCCTTCAGCGCATGCCGCACCGACGTGCACTTGTGGATCACCTTGATGCCGGCCTTCTTGATCGCGGGCATGTAGGCCTCGGGGCTGCGCCCTGCCGTCTCGACGATGCGCACGCCCCCCTCCGCAATGGCCGCGATGTATTCCGGGTACGGCGGCGAAGACAGGGTTGGCAGGAACGTCAGGTTCACGCCGAAGGGCTGGTCCGTCATGTCGCGGCAGCGGGCGATCTCCTTGGCCAAGAGCTCGGGTGTCCTTTGGGTCAGGCCCGTGATGAGCCCGAGCCCGCCGGCATTGGAGACCGCCGCGGCGAGTTCCGCGAAGCCGACGTAGTGCATCCCGCCCTGGATGATCGGGTGGCGGATGCCGAAGAGTTCAGTGATGCGTGTTTTCATGTGTCTTTCACCAGGTTTCCATGTAGGGGCGCAGGTCCATCTCGAAGGTCCAGGCGTCTCGAGGCTGGGTGTGCAGGTACCAGTAGTTTTCCGCGATGTGCTCGGGATTCAGGATGCCGTCCTGCTCCTTGAGCGCATAGCGTTCGGGGAAGTTGCTGCGGATGAACTCCGTGTCGATGGCGCCGTCGACCACGATGTGCGCCACGTGGATGCCGCGCGGGCCGAGCTCGCGCGCCATGCTCTGGGCCAGTGCGCGCAGGGAATGCTTGGCGCCTGCAAAGGCCGCGAAATTCGCTGCACCGCGAGTCCCCGCCGTCGCGCCGGTGAAGAGAATCGTGCCGCGTCCCCGCGCGACCATCCTGCGGGCGACCTCGCGTGCATTCAGGAATGCGCTGAAGGCGGCCATCTCCCAGATCTTCATGTACTTGCGCCCCGTCTCCTCCAGGATGCTGCTGGGCACGTTGGCGCCGATGTTGAAGACCATCACCTCGATCGGGCCGTGCTCCTTCTCGATCTGGTCGACGAGGGCGACGACCTCTTCCTCCTTGCGCGCATCGCTGCCGTAGCCGAACGCCTGGCCGCCGGCGGCGCGGATGCGTTGGACGGCCGGCTCCAGCTTGTCAGCCGAGCGCCGAGTCAGGCACGCGACGTAGCCCTCTCGGGCGAAGCGCGCTCCGATCGCGCTGCCGGTGGCGTCGCCTGCGCCGACGACGAGGGCCACACCGCGTTGGTTGGCTGTTGGGTCCATGCGTTCTCCTTTAAAAAACGTTCGTTAAGTCATCGCACGTTAATCAATGAACGTTCGCTTGTCAATCAAGAAGGAAGTCCAGTGAAACCCCCGTTGACGTGAGCGCGGCAATCACATAGCTTCCGTTAACCAAACGTTCGTTAACTAAAAGGAGCCCGTGAATGCGCAAGTCAGTTGATTTCTTCTTCGATGTCGGCAGCCCCTCGTCCTATCTGGCATGGACGCAGTTGCCCGGCCTGTGCGCCAGCCATGGCGCCGACCTCGTCTACCGGCCAATGCTGCTGGGCGGCGTCTACCAGGCCACGGGCAACGCCTCGCCGGCCAACATTCCCGTCAAGGGGCGCTATACTCAGATGGACTACGAGCGCCATGCGCGCCGCTATGGCGTGCCGTTCCAGGGCAATCCGCACTTCCCGGTCATCACGCTGTTCCTCATGCGCGCGGTTACAGGCATTCAGCTGCGCCGCCCCGAGCAGTTGCAGCAATTGCTGGGCTGCGTGTTCAAGGCGCTCTGGATCGACGCGCTCAACTTGAACGATGCGCAGCTCACGGCCCGCATTCTGGCCGAGGGCGGGTTCGATCCCGCCGAGATCGAGCGCCTGACGCAGGACGCCGAGATCAAGGCCGCGCTGAAGGCCACGACGCAGGAAGCGGTCGAGCGCGGCGTGTTCGGTGCACCCACGCTCTTCGTCGGCGATCAGATGTTCTTCGGGCAGGACCGCATGGACTTCGTTCGCGAAGCCCTGTCCTGAGTCGCCGCCAACCGCATGAAGGAAAAACTCATGGAACACCGACCCTGGCATGCCTCTTACCCCGCAGGGCTTCCCCGCGAGATCGTCCTGGACGACAGTGAATCCCTCGTCACCTTGCTTGAACGTGCGTTCACGAAGCACAGTACCAGGACGGCCGTCACCTGCGCCGGAGAATCGCTGACCTTCGCGCAGGTCGAGCATGCGTCGGCGCTGCTCGCGCGGTCCCTGCAAGCAGCCGGGCTCAAGCGCGGTGACAGGGTCGCCCTTCTGCTGCACAACAACCTCATCTACCCCGTGGCTTTGGCCGCCGTCCTGCGCGCGGGCATGGTGGGGGTGACCATGAACCCGCTCTACACGGCACGCGAGCTGGCATACCAACTGGCCGATTCGGGGGCGTCCGCACTGGTGGCTGCCGAGCCGTTCATGGGCGTGGTCACCGAGGTCCTCGGCCAGACACAGCTTCGGTATGTCATGACCGTGCCGATGCAACAGGTGAAGCAGGCATTGTTCGCGACGGGCGGCGATGCAGGTGCGCCAGCTGCGAACGATGAACCTCGCGTCGTCGGTTTGCGCGACGCGACCGCCGCGCTACCGGACGCCGATTTCGCCAGCGAGCACGTGCGCCCCTCCGACCTGGCCTTTCTGCAGTACACCGGCGGCACGACGGGTGTTTCCAAGGGCGCTTGCCTGACACACCGCAGCGTGCTTGCCAGTTCGCTGCAGATGCGGTCATGGCTGGGGTTGGCACTCGACATCGACAACTTCGAAATCGTAACGCCGTTGCCGCTGTATCACATCTTTCCACTCGGCATGGCTCTGACGGCCCTTGCCAGCGGCGCTCACAACCGCTTGGTCGTCAATCCGCGCGACGCCCAGGCGCTTTGCGCCGAACTCGAGCGCGCGCCCTTCGACATGCTGATCGGCGTCAACACGATGTTCAATGCCTTGGTGGCGTTGCCCGAGTTGCCCGGCATCGACTTCTCCCGCTGCAACGTGGTCATCGGCGCCGGCGCCTCGATCCAGTCGGCCGTTGCAGCCAAGTGGGTTGCGGCCGGCGGCCCACCCATCACCGAGGCCTATGGGCTTACTGAAACGTCGCCCAGCGTTACCTTCAATGCGCCGGGGCGCAACGGCACCATCGGCGCGCCAGTGCCGTCAACCGACGTTCTCATCGTCGACGAGGCGGGCGAACCAGTGCCGCTCGGCACGCCCGGCGAGTTGCTGATCAAGGGCCCGCAGGTCTTCGCGGGCTACTGGAACCGCGAGGAGGAAACGCGCAGGTCTTTCACGCCGGATGGCTGGTTCAAGACCGGCGACATCGTCACCATGGATGCACAAGGTTTGATGTACATCGTCGACCGGAAGAAGGACATGATCCTGGTCTCTGGCTTCAATGTCTACCCGAACGAAATCGAAGGCGTGGTCGCCATGCACCCAGACGTGCTCGAATGCGCCTGCGTCGGGGTGCCTGACGAGCGCTCGGCGGAGGCCCCCCATCTCTTCGTCGTTCGCCGCGTACCTGGGCTGAGGGCGGAAGAGTTGGAAGCGCATTGCCGCAAGCTCCTTGCCGCATACAAGGTGCCTCGCCACATCACGTTCCTCGAGTCGCTGCCCAAATCAGCAGTGGGAAAAATTCTGCGCAAAGAACTGAGGCCAATTTCCGGCGGTGCCACGGACGCGGCACCCAAGGTTGAAGTCGCCGGATGAGTAGCTGAATCGACGTCGTCGGGGCGCGGCGTTCGAACGAACAACATCACGATTCGAAGATGAGGACCGGCCCATACCTTCATCGAATCCCCGGTACTTCGGCACGACCTCGCTAGAAAATTTTGTCTTTGCGTCGTTTGCCCACGCCGGAATGCTTTTCTTCAGAGTGTCCAAGTCGAGCTTTGTTCGACCAGATCGCGGACAAGTGGTCGATGATGATTCTGGCCGTGCTGGATGACGAGCCGCACCGGTTGACCAGCGAGGGCTTTGATCTTCTCGTGAGTGACTGACAGGCCAATGGTCCGGCTCTTGCCAAACTCATGCTGCTGAGGAGCCTCGCACGGCGACCGAAACCTGCTGGCCAAGATGCTTGTCGGTCGCCACGGCACCAGATGTTTGCGCCCGCCCGAACACCGACGTGCAACCCAGCTATTCGGCCCTGATGTCGGGCGACGCAATTGTGGGCACCCCCTGCGAGATGGCGGCACCGTTCTGGGTCACCATCGCGCGCCGGTAAGCAGGCCTCGCCTGCAGGCGTTCCCAGTAGGCGCGAACCGAAGGCGTGAACTGCTGGTCGAGGCCGAGATGCTCGGCCAGCAGCAGCGCGTAGCCGACCGAAACATCGGCGGCAGTGAAACGATGCGCACAGAGGAACTCCTGCTCCACTAAGAGGGGTTCCAGCGTCCGCAACCTCGCGAGGAACCACTTGCCGTAGTCATGGGCCACCTGGGGCTGACGCCGCTCGCCCGTTTCGAAGTGCAGATAGCGCAGCACCAGCGTCTGCGGGAACGTCAAGGTCGCTTCGCCGAAATGCAGGTAGTTCAGGTAGGCGCCAAAGGCCGGCTCATCGACGCCGACATCAAGCTTTCCCGGTGAGAAGCGCGCCGCCAGATACTGGCAGATTGCGGAAGACTCTGTCATGCGAACAGTCCCGTCGATCATGGCCGGTACCGTCCCCAGGGGGTTGATCTCCAGGTACGACCGGGCAAGCACGCGAGGCGGGAACGGCATCATCTTCAGGTCGTACGGAATCCCGAGTTCCTCCAGCATCCACAAGGGACGAAACGAACGTGCGCTCACGCAATGGTGCAGGGTGATCATGGCTTCAGTGCTCGGAAATGGCGGGTGTCGGTCCGCTTTTTACAGCGTTGGCAATGAGGTCACCCATGCGCGCCGTTCCA
Organism: Variovorax sp. Varisp85; assembly: GCF_047304045.1. Lineage (NCBI taxonomy): Bacteria > Pseudomonadati > Pseudomonadota > Betaproteobacteria > Burkholderiales > Comamonadaceae > Variovorax > Variovorax sp. Varisp85. Next base: position 5,383 of record NZ_JBGLYN010000032.1, on the reverse strand, counting down.
ACCAGCCGAGCGCTGCTGCATTGGATGTCCGCGGTTCGGTAGCCTCGGCCGAGCACCGAGCGTATCGCAGCCTCGATGGCCGCGGAAAGATCGGGCCGGCGCGCGGAGTGGCGCAACAGAAGCCCAAAGGCGCGGATGCAGGCGATCGGATTCGCGACATCCTGCCCGGCGATGTCGAGCGCAGTACCATGCCCTGCCTCAAACATGCCCTTGGCGCCTTCTCCCAGCATCGCCGATGCCGACAACCCGATCGATCCTGTCAGCGCCGACGCCGCGTCGCTCAGGAGATCACCAAAGAGGTTGCCCGCCACGATGACGTCGAAGGATGCGGGACGCCCGATGAGCTGCATCAGCGCGTTGTCGGCGTACAGATGCGTGAGTTCCACGTCGGGGTACTGCGCTGCCAGCTCGCCCACCACCGAACGCCAGAGGCCGGACGTTTCCAGCACATTGGCCTTGTGCACGCTCGCGAGTTTTCCGCGTCTCGAGCGCGCCATGTCGAAGGCGACGCGCGCGATGCGGCGCACCTCTTCTTCCGCATACCGCATCGTGTCGAACCCTTCCCGCTGTCCCTCGAAAGCCCCGTCCGGTGCGCTGCGCTGGCCGCGCGGCAGACCGGTGTAGACGTCTCCGTTCAGCTCGCGCACCACCAGCAGGTCGGTGCCCGCGACGCGTTCGGCACGCAACGGCGAGAGCCGCGCCAGATCCGGCGGAACGACGACCTCGCCTGGCAGCATCGCGATCCTGAATGCCGGCATGGCCTCAGTCCAGTGTGGCGCCGGACTGCTTCACCAGCTTCTGGTGCTTCGCCAACTCGGACTGGAAAAAGGCTGGCGCCAGGTCAGGCCCCGTGTTCAGGACCGTGAGCCCCTGGCCGGCGATGACGGTTCTTGCTTCCGGCGATACCAAGGCCTCTTGCACCGCCGCGGCATAGCCGTCGACCACGGGTTTGGGCAAACCGGCCGGACCGATCAAGGCAATCCAGGCGTCGAAGCTGTACTTGGGCACACCCGACTCCATCATCGTCGGCACGTCGGGCAAGGCCGCGGAGCGCGCCGGCGTCGACACCGCCAATGCGCGCAGTGCCCCGGCCTTGACCTGTGGGGCGACCTGCGAGATCGAAACGAACGCGAGTTGCACCTGCCCGCCGATCAGATCGGTGATGAGCGGTCCAGTGCCGCGATAGGGCACGTGCTTCATGTCGATGCCGGTCTCGCTCACCATCAGTTCCCCCGCCAGGTGGAGCACGCTCCCGTTGCCGGCGGACCCGTAGTTGAGCTTGCCGGGATTGGCCTTCGCATAGGCCAGCAGTTCCTTCACGCTCTTCACCGGAAGCGCGTTGTTCACCACCAGCACGACCGGCACCGTGGCCAGTACCGCGATGGGCGTGATGTCCTTCATGCTGTCGTAGGGAATCGTCTTGTAGATGCCTGGATTGATGACATGGTTGGACGACACCATGCCGAGCGTGAGCCCATCCCTGGGTGCCTTCACGATCTGTGCGGTGCCCGGAATTCCTCCAGCGCCGACGACGTTCTCCACCACGATCGGATGGCCGGTCGCGCGTCCGAAGGCCGGTGCGACTGCGCGGGCGACCGCATCGACCGTCGAACCTGCGGCCAGTGGAACGACGAGCCGTATCGGCCGGTCGGCATTCGAGGATTGCGCGGCGGCGAACAAGGACGTGGCAAGCAACGCTGCCGCTAAAGAAACGGAAATGGTTTTCCGGAGGAAATGTGCATGCATGGGTTTGTCTCTCTTGCTTTGTTGGAATTCATGGATGGCGCGCCTGGAGCTCGGCAAACGAAACAAGTTCGCCCGCAATCGCGCTGGCCGCCACCGTGGGCGGGCTGGCGAGCCAGACTTTTCCGGGGCCGCCCCGGCCGGGGAAGTTGCGGTTGATGGCGCTCACGGTGACCTGGTCGGCCCGCACCGAACCACCCGGCCCGCAGTTGCCGCAAGCGCCGCAGGAGGGCTGAAGAATGCGCGCGCCCACGCGTTCGAACGCATCCATGTACCCGGCTGCAATGCAATGGTCGCGTACCGCGGTGGTCCCGAACTGGAGATACAGGTCCACCCCGGGCGCGACCTTGAGTCCGCGGTCCACCGCCCACCTGAGCACCGCGTGGTAATGGTCGAAGTCTTCGCGCTTGCCGGCCGTGCACGAGCCCCCGTAGGCGATGTCGATGCGCACCCGCTCGCCGACCGCCGCCAGCGGCAGGCCGTTGCCGGGATCGCCCGGTGCCGCGACCATGGGGGAAAGCTGCGTGCAGTCGACGTGGAGCGTCCTGGCGTAGACCGCGCCGTCGTCGCTGCGCATCCAGGGCTCGACTTCGAAACCGATGCCGCGGCGCTCGCGCAGGAAGCGCGCGGTCTCCGCATCGGGAGCGACCAGGCCGGTGAAGCCACCGAGTTCCGCCGTCATGTTGGTGAGCGTGGCGCGCTCGTCGGTGGTCGCGCGCCGCACCACCTCACCCGTGAACTCGAACACCTTGCCCACCCCGCCGCCGTCGCGCACGAAGGGCAGCGCGAGCAGATGCAGCACGACGTCCTTGGCGGTCACGCCAGGGGCAAGCGAGCCATCCAGCACGATCTTCAGGGACTGCGGCACCGTCAGCCGCACCGCTCCCGTCACGAAGGCATTCGCCATGTCCGTGGTTCCCACGCCAAAGGCCACGCAACCAAGGGCACCGCTGTGCGGCGTGTGCGAATCCGTGCCCACCACCAGTTGGCCCGGCAGCGCATAGTGCTCCGCCACCATCGCGTGCGAGATGCCGGCCACGTTGGTGCCGTCGTCCTTCGCAGCCTGTTCCTCCGTCAGTGTGCGGTGCGAGCGCAAGCCGTAGGCAGCCGCGAATTCGCGCTGCGCCTCGACCATGCGATGCACATTCGGCACCAGGCCGCCGCGCACGTGCGCGGGGCTCTCCTCGACATAGGACGTGTGGTCTTCGAAGACGACGATGGAATCGGCGTCGTGCAGCACCAGCGGCCGGCCGAAGGTGGCGTGCAGCATGTGCGCGGCCATGCCGGTGTAGTACTCGTGGATGAAGCGAAGGTCGGCGCGCACGAAGGCACCGACGCCCGGCGCGGGATGCGCCTGCGTCAGTTCGGTGGCGAGCGCGTGGCGCGCCACGATCTTCTCGAACAGCGTGCGCGGACGCGCGCCCTGAGTCTTGGGCGGCACCGTGATGTCGCGCATGAATCGCTGGCCGAACCTCAGCAGCCCGCCGCTCTTCAGGATCGCCGCGGCCAACGCGTCGCGGCCGGCCACGAGGTCGTCGACCGGAATCGCCTCGCCCGCCTGGACGCGCGCGACCAGGCCGAAGTCGGTCGAGGTGAACAGGCCGATGTTGTCGGCGTTCTGCCGGTACAGGCGCTCGAAGCCTTCGGCGATGACCAGCCGCACGCCGGCCGCCTTCTCGGCGGTGGGGCTGTGCTCGCGCGAGGAGCCCTTGCCATAGCGCCTGCCCGCGACCACGACCTCGATGCCCGACGCTCGGATGGCATCGGTGCCGATCGGGAATGCCTCGCCCGCCTTGAAGCCGGTGTAGGGGTAGCGCCCCAGCTTGTCGTCGTAGTGCGTGAGGATCGGAAGCGGCGTGATCTCGTCCGTCGAAACATCGTCACGCAATGGCGACGCGTCGGCGAGTTCAAGGCGCTCGCCCTTCAAGCTCAGCTCGACCATGCGTGCTGAACAGCTCAGGAAGAGGACGCGCGGGTCGAACCGGATGCATTCGGCGCTGGCGGCGGCTGGCGTGGAGGCTGTCATGCCCCGATGTTCGCGGGCCGTGGCAGCGCCATAAAGCGCTCGCTCGGCACAGGGGATCTCGCCATCCGCGAGATCGGTGATTACCCTCGCAGACTCTCGATCAGGGCTGCAACTGCGCGAGGCTGCGGGGTCTTGCGCAGGGCGTAGATGTTCAGGACGCGGTCGGCCCACTCTTCCGCCAGCGGACGCCTGGCAAAGCGGTCGGTCCCCGCATAAGCCGTCACGGCACTTCGAGGCACCACGGCGATGCCGAGGCCCGCCTCCACCATGCGGCAGACGGCATCGAAGCTGCTGACCGTCACCTTCGGATTGAAACGCCTGCCCAATGCTGCGGCGCGCTCGTTCAGGGATCGGTCCATCGCGCCGCCCTGGTGAATGCCCACCAAAGGAAATTCGAGCGCACGCGCAAACGTGACGATCTGCAAGGCCGCCAATTCATGCCCCGAGGGAAGCACCACGAGCAACGGGTCGGAGGCGAAGCGCCAGGCATCCATGCCCGCCGGCACCGCGACGTCGACACCCACACCGACATCGGCGCGATCATCCAGACAGGAGCGCAGCACGTCGCGCGTGTCTTCCTCGCGCAGGGCGACCTCCACGCCCGGATATGCCTCCATGAAGCGGTGCAGGCGCTCGGGCAGGAAACCGATGACGGAGGACATGTTGGCATGAAGGCGCACCCTGCCCCGCACTTCGCCGCCTTCGCTCTGCACTTCGCGCAACAAGGCTTGCAGTTCGTCGTCGAGGCGTTCGCCCCGCGCCAGCACCAGCCTGCCGGCATCGGTGAGTGCAATGCCACGTGGCGACCGCACGAGCAGCGGCGTCTCGAAGGCATGTTCCAGGTCCGCGATCCTCCGGCTCAAGGCCGAAGGTGCGATGTTCTCCGCTGCAGCAGCACGGACGATGGAGCCGGCGCGGGCCGCCGCTACGAACAACCTGATGCTGTAGGAATCGATTCGACGGTTCACGGGCTTCATCGCTTGGTGGGCTGCCTAGTGTGGCACACGGATTTGCTGCGTCGCCTCCTACCCTGCAAGTGCGAAGCACCGTTCGCGAGGAGGACATGACGCGCGAGATCGTGATCGATGCGCTGCGAATGGCGTGGTTCAAGTGTCATCCGGGCAAGCAGGGAAAGATTGATCTTTCAAAGCAAAGCGACTCAGGCCGCCCAGTACGCCAGTCACGACTTCGGGGATGCATTCAAGGAGTACGGCATCGGCCAAGGACGAAACCGCTGCGTGGCTGCTCTGGTACATCAGCCAGCTCACGCTGGAAACCGAGCAGGCGGAAGGTGTTGAAGGGCAGGAAGGCGCCGGCACCGACGAGTGAGAAACGGGACCGGCGTCCAGATCTTCGCTTGGCGCCAAGTGCTCGCGACCTCAGGCCGAATCGGGGAGCCTACGCGCCGTACGCCGCCATGAAGACCCGTACAGCCTCGCGCAGAAGAGCCCTGTTTTCCCGGGAATCCGGCATCTCGAGCTTCAGCAGTCCGCGGATGTGCCCGGAGCCCAGGAACATCGACAGGAACAGGTCCGCTGCCTGAAGCGGGTTCCGCACCTTCAGCGTGCCCGCCGAGTTGGCACGGCGCAGGTATGCAGCCAGCGCGTCGTTCAC
>NZ_JBGLYN010000031.1:0-65480 GCF_047304045.1 Variovorax sp. Varisp85 | reverse complement strand
GTGGTGGTGGTGGCGGCGGCGGCGGAGGTTTCAGCTCCGGCGGCGGCGGCAATTTCGGCGGCGGCGGTGCGTCGGGGGACTGGTGAACACGATGACGGCAACCGACGCAACCTTCTTCTCGAAGCTCGGCCGCATCTGGCGCCACCGCTGGATCGACGAGTCCGAGGTTCGCCGCGCGCTGCCCGCAGCCGCGCTGGAGCGCCTCGCAGGCCGCGTCGCCGCGAGCGAGCGGCGCCACAGCGGCGAGATCCGCATCTGCGTCGAGGCCGGCCTGCCGATGTCGTACCTGTGGCGCCATGCACCGCCGCGCGAGCGCGCCGTCACGCTGTTCGGCAAGCTGCGCGTGTGGGACACCGCGCACAACAACGGCGTGCTGATCTACCTGCTGCTGGCCGAGCACGCGATCGAGATCGTGGCGGACCGCGGCATCAACGCGCGCGTCGATGATGCCGAATGGGCCGCGATGGCGCAGCGCATGGGCGCGGCCTTCCGCGAGGGCCGCTTCGAGGACGGGCTCACGCAGGCGCTGGAAGAAATCTCGGCCCTGCTGGTGCAGCACTTTCCGCTGGGCGAGAACGAAATCGACGTGAACGAACTGCCGGACGAGCCGGTGGTGCTCTGACTTTCTCTTTCTTTCTCCCTCCCCCGCTGGGGGAAGGAGCCCAAATCATTCCTGCTCGGGCAGCGCCCACACCGCGTCGCCACCCACTGCATGAAAGCGCCGCCCCGGCGCCTGCTCCATCAGCCACCCGCCCGTGAACTCGCCGAAAGCCGGCAGCACCGCCTGCTGCGCATCGCTCACGAAACACGGCAGCCGCACGCTGTCGCGCCCCGGGCCGTGGAGCCTGCAAACGGGGTGCAGGTGCCCCGCGAGCACGAAGTGCGTGGCATGCGTCTGCGGATGGTGGCAGCAGGCGAACGGCCCGAGCAGAAAAGGCTCGTCGACCACGTCGATGCCGAGCGCATCCGGCGGATCGCCCGCACGGCTGTCGTGGTTGCCGCGCACCAGCGTCATCGCGATGCCGGCATGGCGCGCCGTCCAGGCCTCCACCGCGGCGAGCACCGTGCGCGCCTGCGCCGCATGCAGGAAGTCGCCGAGGAATACGATGCGGTGCGGGGCCAGCCGGGCCATCAACGCATCGAGCCGCGCAAGGTTTTCCTGCGTCGTGCCGCCCGGCACCGGCTGGCCGAGCGCGCGGTAGGCCGCGGCCTTGCCCAGGTGCAGGTCGGCCACGAACAGCACGCGCGCATCGGGCCACCACAGCGCCCGCTCGGGCAAGAGCTGCAGCAGCTCGCCCGCCCAGCGGAGCGGGAACGGCGACGGGAAAGAATCGGAATGGCTCACGGGCTGGAAGTGTCGCAAAAGACGCAGGTTCCCGCGGCCGCCTTGCAATCGGCCCTGGCCGTCCCCAGTTCCTGCACATGACCGAATCGCCCCCGCTGCACATCGTCTGTCCGCACTGCCACACGACCAACCGCGTGCGCGCGGCGCAGCTGGACAGCGCGCCCGACTGCGGCAGCTGCCACCGCCCGCTGTTCGCCGGCCATTCCACCGCGCTGCCGGACGAAGCCACCTTCGACCGCCACATCGCGCGCAACGAGATCCCGGTGCTGGTCGACTTCTGGGCGCCCTGGTGCGGCCCCTGCCGCCAGATGGCGCCGGGCTACGAACAGGCCGCGGCCCAGCTGGAACCGCGGGTGCGGCTCGCCAAGGTCGACACCGAGGCCGTGCCTGCCCTGGGTGCACGCTTCAACATCCGCAGCATTCCGACGCTGGCGCTCTTCAAGGGCGGCCGCGAGGTGGCGCGGCAGGCCGGCGCGATGGGCGCGGCGGACATCGTGCGCTGGGTGAAGGCGCACGGCGCGGGCTGAGCGGCTCACAGCGGCGGCAACGGGCGTGACGGCCTGCGCCGGTCGCGCCGCTGCCCCACGGGCTTCGGCGGCTTGCCCGGCCCCTCCTGGCCGAAGGACAGCGTGCCCTTCACGCGCTCGACGCCGCCGGCCGTGACCACGCCACCCGCCGCCTTTTCCAGCTGCTCGACCATGCGGGCGATGCGGTCCGCCACGTTCTCGTTCGACAGCTTCTCGCGGAACAGCTCGACCATCAGCGGAAACGAAAACGGCGTCGGCCGCGCGAGCGGCTTCAGCACGAGCTGCTGCGTGGCCATGCGCGCGAGGCTGGCGCGCAGGCGGCCGATCTCGAGCTCCTGCGCGAGCAACTCCTGCTCGGCCTGCTGCAGCAGCCTGTTGCCGGGGTCGTACTTGCGGAACACCTCCCAGAACAGCGAGGACGAGGCCTGCAGCTGCTTGCTGCTGCGCTTCTCGCCTGGGTAGCCCTGGAAGATCAGCCCCGATACGCGCGCGATCTCGCGGAAGCGCCGCTGCGCGAGTTCGCCCGCGTTGAGCGAGGCCAGCACCTCGTGCAGCAGCACCGCGGGCGCTTCGCCTTCCGGCGGCCCCAGCACCTGCGGCAGCAGCACGGCCCAATCGACCCCGGTCGCGCTCAGCAGCTCGAAGCCGTAGTCGTTGACCGCGATGGAAAAGGTGCGCGCCTCGTGCTGCGCGACACGCCAGGCCAGCAGGCTTGCCAGCCCGAGGTGCACATGCCGGCCCGCGAACGGATAGAGGAACAGGTGCGAGCCCTCGCGCGTGTCCAGCGTCTCGGCCAGCAGCGTCTGCGGCGTCGGCAGCGCGGACCACTGCTGCTGTATCTCGAGCAGCGGCCGCACGCATTGCAGCTCGGGCGAGTCGTAGCGCCCCTCACCGGCCAGCGCCAGCTGCTGCACCACCGCATCGGCCAGCGTGTTCGACAGCGGCATGCGCCCGCCGTTCCATCGCGGCACCGCGGGCCGCTTGCCGCTCGCGCGCCGCACCCATGCGGTCATGTCGTGGATGCGCACGAGTTCGAGCAGCCGCCCGCCGAACAGGAAGCAGTCGCCGGCCTTCATGCGCGCGACGAAACTTTCTTCGACGCTGCCGATCTTCGAGCCGCCGAGATACTGCACCGACATGCTCGCATCGCTCACGATGGTGCCGATGTTGGTGCGATGCCGGCGCGCGAGCCGCGCGTCGGGCACGCGCCACACGCCCTCGGCATCGGGCACCGCGCGCCGGTAGTCTGGGTAGGCCGCGAGGGAGGGGCCGCCTTGCGAGACGAAGTCGAGGCACCACTGCCAGCTCTCGCGCGAGAGGCCTTGGTACGCGGCCGTGCCGCACACCTCGTCGTACAAGTCATCGGGTATGAAGCCGCCGCCCAGCGCCACCGTCACCAGGTGCTGCACCAGCACGTCGAGCGGCTGGTCGGGCGAATGGCGCGCCTCGATATGCCCCGCCGCGATGGCCGCGCGCGCGGCCGAGCCTTCGACCATCTCGACGCTGTGCGTGGGCACGAGCGTGATGCGCGACGGCCGCCCCGGCGCATGGCCCGAACGGCCGGCGCGCTGCAACAGCCGCGCCACGCCCTTGGGCGAGCCGATCTGCAGCACGCGCTCGACCGGCAGGAAGTCCACGCCCAGGTCCAGGCTCGAGGTGCAGACCACGGCCTTCAGCTCGCCGCTCTTGAGGCTCAGCTCGACCCATTCGCGCACCTCGCGGTCGAGCGAGCCGTGGTGCAGCGCAATGAGGCCGGCCCACTCGGGCTTGGCCTCCAGCATGGCCTGGTACCAGATCTCCGACTGCGAGCGCGTGTTGGTGAAGACCAGCGCGGTCTTGCTCGCGGCAATCTCCGCGATCACCTGGGGCAGCATCGTGAGCCCGAGGTGGCCGCCCCAGGGAAAGCGCTCGGCGGTGCCGGGCAGCAGCGAATCGATGACGAGCTTCTTCGGCACCTGGCCCTGCACGAGCACGCCGTCCGCATGGCCCAGCAGCGAATGCATCGCCTCGTGCAGGTTACCCAGCGTGGCCGACATGCCCCAGATCGCGAGGCCGGGATTCCAGCGCTTGAGCCGTGCCAGCGCGAGCTGCACCTGCACGCCGCGCTTGTTGCCGAGCAGCTCGTGCCATTCGTCGACGACGGTCATCCGCACATGGCCGAGCACTTCGCTTGCATCGGCGCGCGAGAGCAGCAGCGACAGGCTTTCAGGCGTGGTGACGAGCACGCTGGGCAGGCGCTGGTTCTGCGCGCTGCGTTCGGCCGACGAGGTGTCGCCGCTGCGCACGCCGGTGCTCCACGGATGCACATCGGCGCCGAGGGCTTCGAGGGGCTGCTGCAGGGCACGCAGCGTGTCGGCCGCAAGCGCGCGCATCGGGGTGAGCCACAGCACGGTGAGCGGAGGGGCGGCGGGGTGTGCCGTTTCCTTGCGCGCTTGAGAGAAAGCCTGCAGCGCACCGAGCCACACGGCGTAGGTCTTGCCCGCACCGGTGGTCGCGTGAAGCAGGCCGGACCTGCCTTCGCCGATGGCTTTCCACACCTCGCGCTGGAACTTGAAAGGCTTCCACCCGCGTGCGGTGAACCACGCGTCGAGCGCAGGCTTCACGGACTTGGATTTGCTCCTTCCCCTGCCGGGGGAAGGCCGGGATGGGGGCAAGCGGCCTTCGACGACAGGCCGCTGGCTCCGGATACGCCGCTTGCCCCCACTCCTGCCCTCCCCCAAAGGGGGAGGGAGAAATTCGGGATCCATTGGGTCGGTCATGAGGGAAGCAACGCAGCGAGCGTCTGCAAGGTGTCCGCCTCCTCCACGGGCTTGTCCTCCCGCCAGCGCAGCATGCGCGGAAAGCGCACCGCAATGCCGCTCTTGTGCCGCGTGCTGCGCGCGATACCCTCGAAGCCCAGCTCGAACACCAGCGTCGGCTTCACGCTCTTCACCGGCCCGAAGCTCTCCACCGTGGTCTTGCGGATGATCGCGTCCACGCGCGCCATCTCGGCGTCGGTAAGGCCCGAGTAGGCCTTGGCGAAGGGCACGAGCTTGCGGTCGGCTTGCTCGGGCGGAGCATCCCACACGGCAAAGGTGTAGTCACTGAAGAGGCTCGCGCGCCGGCCGTGGCCGCGCTGTGCGTAGATCAGCACCGCGTCGACGCTGAGCGGGTCGATCTTCCACTTCCACCACACGCCGACGTCTTTGGTGCGGCCCACGCCGTACTGCGCATCGCGGCGCTTGAGCATCATGCCTTCGACGCCCATGGTGCGCGCGGCCTCGCGCTGCCTTGCGAGATCGGGCCAGCCGGTGCCGGTGAGCATCGGGCTCGGCAGCAGCGAAGGGTGCTGCATCCGCGTGATCAGCTCGTCGAGCAACACGCGGCGCTCCGACTGCGGCAGCGCACGCAGGTCGCGTCCTTCCCATTCGAGGAGGTCATAGGCCAGCAGCACCACGGGAATGTCGCGCAGCAACTTGGCGCCGAGCGTCTTGCGGCCGATGCGCTTCTGCAGCTCGGCGAAGGGCTGTACCTTGTCTTCGCGCCACACGGCGACTTCGCCGTCGAGCACCGTGCCGTCAGGCAAGGCCTCGCCCAGCACGGCAAGCTCGGGGAAGCGCTCCGTCACCAGCTCTTCGCCGCGCGACCACACCCAGACGGCGCCTGCGCGCTTCACGAGCTGCGCGCGAATGCCGTCCCACTTCCACTCGACGATCCAGCCGGACGGCGACCCCAGCACGGCATCGAACTGCTCGAGCGGAATGTTGAACGGATGCGCGAGGAAGAAGGGGTACGGCTGGCCGCTGGTCTTCTGCACCTGCTCGGCGCTCGACTCGGGCGCGATGAGCGTGCGGTAGTCGTCGCCCCGGGGCCGTGCCCCGATGTGCGTGTAGCCCATGAGCCGCTGCGCGACACGCTTGGCATCGATGCCGCCCACCGCGGCGAGTGCCTGCGTCACCTGCAGCCTCGACACGCCCACGCGAAATGCACCGGTGATGAGCTTGAAGTACACCAGCCGCTCTTCGACCGCGAGCTGTCGCCACTGCGCGCGCAGCCGGTCGGCGAGCTGCCCGGGTGCCGTCTTCGCGGCTTCGCGCAATGGCAGCAGATGCTGCTCGACCCAACCCGCGAGACCGAGGTCGTGCACCTCGCTCGGCGGCGGCAACAGCAGCGCGATGGTCTCGGCGAGATCGCCCACGGCGTCGTAGCTTTCGTCGAACAGCCACTCGGGCAGGCCCGCCGCCTCCTGTGCGAGCAGGCGCAGCAGCTTGGTGGGCACGAGCTGGCGCGGCTTGCCGCCGGCCAGGAAGTACACCGCCCATGCGGCATCGGCCGCGTCGGCCTCGCGCAGGTAGCGCTGCAGCGCGACCTGCTTGGCGAGGCTAGACGTGCTCGCATCGAGCTCGCGGTAGAGCGCGGCAAACGCTCTCACGGTATTTCTCCTTCCCCCTTTGCGGGAAGGTTGGGATGGGGGCTCGCGGCGTCTCCATCGAGCGCCGCAAGCCCCCTCCCCGGCCCACCCCCGGAAGGGGAGGGAGTTTCCTGATCGTCTTCGTCGCCGTACTCGGTCTTGAAGCCCTGCGCATCGAGGCCGTTCTCCGTGAGCCACCGCACCATCACCTGCACGCTGCCGTGCGTGACGAACACGCGCTCTGCGCCGGTGCCGGCAATCGCCTGCTGCAGGCCGGGCCAGTCGGCATGGTCGGACATCACGAAGCCGCGGTCCACGCCTCTTCGGCGGCGCGTGCCGCGCAGCTGCATCCACCCGCTGGCGAACGCATCAGCGTAGTTGCCGAAGCGGCGCATCCATGGCGAGCCCTGCGCCGATGGCGGAGCGAGCACCAGCGAACGCTTCAGCAACGCGGCGTCGACACCCTCATCGTCCGCACGCAAGGTGGGCGGCAAAGAGACGCCCGCCGCCCGGTACACCGCATTGAGCGGCTCCACCGCCCCGTGCACGACGATCGGCCCGATGCTCGCATCCACGCCATGCAGGATGCGCTGCGCCTTGCCGAATGCATAGCAAAAAAGCACCGATGCGCGCCCGGCCTGCGCATTGGCGCGCCACCACGCGTCGATCTCCGCGAACAGCACGGCCTGCGTGGGCCAGCGGTAGATCGGCAGGCCGAAGGTCGACTCGGTGATGAAGGTGTCGCAAGGCACGGGCTCGAAGGGCGGGCAGGTGCCGTCAGGCTCGGTCTTGTAGTCGCCCGAGGCCACCCACACGCGAGCGCCATGTTCGAGCCGCACCTGCGCCGAGCCCAGCACATGGCCGGCCGGATGCAGCGAGACGCGTACGCCACGGTGCTCGATGGCCTCGCCGTAGGCCAGCGTCTGCAGGTCGATGCCGCTGCCAAGGCGCGCACGCAGCGTGCCGGCGCTGTCGGTGTGGGCCAGGTAGCGTGCGTGTCCGGCGCGCGCATGATCCGAATGCGCATGCGTGATGACGGCGCGCGCCACCGGCCGCCACGGGTCGATGTAGAAATCGCCGGGTGGGCAATAGAGGCCCTCGGGCCGGGCGACGACGAGGAGGTCTGCTTCCTGCTGTGCGGGCATGGCACGCCATCGTAGGCGCAGCGACGGTTTCCCGCCGCGCCACGGCGGGCGCAAAGCGCTGTGGGCCGGCGCCTACCCGGCGTGCGGCGGGCTACGGCTTCTTCGGCCGGTTTTTCGCCATGTCGAGCACGTTCATCTTCATGCCATTGGACATGACCATGTCGCCTGGCTTCTGGTCGGCCTTGCAGGGGCCGATCCACCTGGCCTCCATGACGCTCGCGCCTTCGGCACGGCCCATCAGCGGCGGGTTGTAGGTCGACTTGCTTTCCATGCGATAGGCCGTGCCGAAGTCGCCGCTCAACACCGCATGCGAGGTGGCGACCGTATTGCCGATCTTGCAGACCGAGTCCATCACCAGCTTGCCGCCGTCGGAACGCAGCTCCTGCTTCGAACACATGTCCTTGCCCATGCCCTGGCCCATGTCACGCAGCGCCTTGTCGCTGGCCGCGTCGATGCACTGCTGCACGGTGTGGCCGGCGCCGGGTCCCTTGCCCGTGCCGTCCCCGGTCTGGATTTCCCACAGGCCGGGTTTGCGCGAGGGAAAGTCGAGGGCGAACGCAGGGCATGCGACGGCACCGGCCGCGATGCAGGCTGCGAGGGAGGACAAACGAATCTTCATGGCGGGCTCCCGCACCGGTGGACGACGATGCCCGGGTTGTACCGCGCACCCCGCCGCGGCGGAATACCGCAATCGGCCTACGCCGGTCGCGCGTGCACCGGTGCGAGCGCCGGGCCGCGCTGCCGTGTGGCGACACCGAGCGCCACGCCCAGCGCCAGGCCGCCCAGCACGTCGATCAACACATGCTGGCGCACCGCCATCGTCGAGTAGACGATGCCGACGGCCCAGGCCATGTTGGCGATGCGCAACCAGCGCGGCGCCCCCACTTCGCGCAGCTGCCGCGCCAGCGCGACGCACGTGAACACCGAGAACGAGACGTGCAGCGAAGGAAAGGCGTTGCCCGCCGAGTCGACCATCTTGAGGAACTGCAGCGAGGTGCCCGGCGCGGTGTCGACCGCGAAGTTCGGAATCGCCGTGGGCACGAACCAGAACACGAGCAGCGCGAAGACCGTCATCGCCGCGCAGCCGAAGGAAAAGCTCGACAGCTCGCGCTTGTCCTTGGCCAGCAGCACCGGCAGCGCGATGTAGCCCCAGAGCGAGAGGTACACCGGCAGCAGTGCTGGCCAGAAGGCGATGAGATGGTCGACGGCCGTGAGCGGCAGCACCCAGGCTTGGCTGGCGTGCTTCATGATCCAGAAGTACAGGGGGAAGAAGCCGAGAGTGGCGACCGTGTTGCCGACCAGCTTCAACGGGAACAGCGTGATGCAGCGCCGCCACAGGGCAGCCACCCAGGGCTGCTGTGCCGTCGATGAAGAAGATGCGTCGGAGGCGGAAGGTGTCATGGAGGCCTGTGCAGCGCGCAGCGCGCTACCAGGGCGTCCACTTTAATTCGCTTTTCGCCGAGGCCACAGTGCGCTCGATGAACCGCACACCGCGCGCGCCGTCCTCCACGCGCGGGTAGTCGGCGTCCAGCGGGTCGGCCGGCTGACCCGCCAGCCGCGCGCGGATGTCCGCCGCCACGCCCGCATAGACATTCGCGAAGGCTTCGATGAAACCTTCGGGATGCCCCGCCGGCAGCCGGCTCGCGCGCTTCGCGGATTCGCACAGCCAGGGCGCGCCGCGCGTCAGCACGCGCTTCGGTCCGTCGTGCGGCAGATGCATCAACTGGCTCGGCTGCTCCTGGCGCCACTCGAGCGTACCCAGCGTGCCGGAGACGCGCAGGCGCAGGTCGTTTTCCAGGCCGGTGTTGATCTGCGAGGCGATCAGCACGCCGCGCGCGCCGCCCTCGAAGCGCAGCAGCAGGCTGCCGTCGTCGTCGAGCATGCGGCCCGGCACCAGCGCGCTCAGGTCCGCGCACAAGCTGTCGATCTGCAGCCCGGTGACGGTGGCGACGAGGTTCTCGGCATGCGAGCCGATGTCGCCGATGGCACCGGCCGCGCCGCTCTTCGCGGGGTCGGTGCGCCAGTCGGCCTGCTTGTTGGTGCCGCCTTCGACGTGGCTCGCGAGCCAGCCCTGGTTGTATTCGACGACGACCTTGCGCACCTCGCCGATCTGGCCCGAGCGCACCATCTCGCGCGCCTGCCGCACCATCGGGTAGCCCGTGTAGTTGTAGGTAACGCCGAACACCGTGCCCTGCTTCGCCACGGCGGCGACCAGCGCCTCGGCCTGCGCGAGCGTGTGCACCAGCGGCTTGTCGCACACCACATGGAAGCCGGCTTCGGCAAAGGCCTGCGCCACCGGAAAGTGCACGTGATTGGGCGTGACGATCGACACGAAGTCGATGCGCTCTTCCAGCGGGCGCTTCAGCTCGTCGGCCAGCAGCGACTGCCAGTCGCCGTGGTTGCGGCCGTCGGCCAGGCCGAGGTCGCGGCCCGAGGCGCGCGCCTTGTCCGGGCTCGACGACAGCGCGCCGGCCACGAGTTCGATCTGGCCGTCGAGCGCCATGGCCTTGCGGTGCACGCCGCCGATGAAGGCGTCGCGGCCGCCGCCGACCATGGCATATCGGAGCTTGCGAAGAGAGGTATCGGTCATGTCGTGTTCTTCAAGGAACACCGCGGAACCGGCTTCGCCGGGCCGCAGGTGTTGCCCCCGGAAGGGGGTTGGCGTAGCGACACGAAGTGCGCGAAGCCTGGGGGAGAACTCAGAACGGCGAGTTAGGGTGGTAGAAGTCCTTGGCGTTTTCCTTCGTGATCAGCACCGAAGGAATGATCGTCGTCGCCGGCAGCTTCTCGCCCTTCAGCCGCGCCTCGGCCGTCAGCTTGATCGCGTCGTAGATGAACTTCGGCGAGTAGCTCACGTCAGCCGTAATGCGCTTGTCCTTGCCGTCCATGATGGTCTTGACCATGCCCTTGGCGCCCGCGCCGCCGAAGATGATCTTGATGTCGTCGCGCTTGGCCTGCTCGATGGCCTTGAGCACACCCACGGCCATGTCGTCGTCGGCCGCCCAGATGGCGTCGATGTTCTTGAAGCGCGTGAGGTAGTCCTGCGTGACCTTGAAGGCATCGTCGCGGTTCCAGTTGGCGTACTTGGCGTCGAGCAGCTTGATGTCGGGGCTGCCCTTGAGCACGGCGTTGAACGCGTCCATGCGCTCGTTGTCCAGCGTGGTCGCGATGCCGCGCAGCGCCACCACGTTGCCCTTGCCGCCGAGCTGCTTGACGATGTACTCGGCCGGGATCTTGCCGAAGGCGGTGTTGTCGCCCGCCACGTACGCATCCTGCGCGCTGGTGTCGGTCAGGCCGCGATCGACCACGGTGACGTACGCTCCCTTGGCCTTGACCTGCGCGACCGGTTTCGTCAGTGCGGCCGATTCAAACGGGAACACGACCAGCGCGTTGATCTTGGTGACCGTCGAAAGATCCTGCAGCTGGTTGGCCTGCTCGGGCGCGTTCGCCGCAGTCTTGATCGTGATCTTCAGGTCCTTGTGTTCCTTCTCGAGGTCCTTCTTCGCCTGGTTGGCCCAGTAGTTGATGCCGCCCATGAAGCTGTGCGTGGCCGCGGGAATCGAAACGCCGAGGTTGACCTTCTCCGCGGCGAGCGCGGGCAGGCTGGCGAATGCAGCAGCGGCAACTGCCGTGAGTGCGATGCGTCGGGTGAAAGTCGTCATGCTGGATGTCTCCTCTTTGGTGGATGGAACGAACGTACGAACGGGAACAACGA
This sequence comes from Variovorax sp. Varisp85, assembly GCF_047304045.1. NCBI lineage: Bacteria > Pseudomonadati > Pseudomonadota > Betaproteobacteria > Burkholderiales > Comamonadaceae > Variovorax > Variovorax sp. Varisp85. The sequence goes on along the minus strand of NZ_JBGLYN010000031.1, from coordinate 54,358 downwards.
GAAACGGTCTACCGGCGGCCGCGCTGCAGGAACGCGACGATGATGATCACGAAGCCCTGCACCGCCGCATTCAGGTACACGCTGATGATGCTGGTGAGGTTCAGGATGTTGCTGATGACCGAGAGCAGGATCGCGCCCACCACGGTGCCGGTGATGCTGCCCGCGCCGCCCTTGAGCGCGGTGCCGCCGACGATCACGGCCGCGATGGCCTCGAGTTCCCACAGCAGGCCGGTGGTCGGCGATGCCGAGCCCAGGCGCGGCACGTACAGCAGGGTGGCGATGCCCACGCACACGCCGAGCAGCACGTAGGTCAGGATCTTCACGCGGTCGACGTCCACGGCCGCATAGCGCGCCACCTGCTCGTTGGAGCCGATGGCCTGCACGTAGCGTCCATAGGCCGTGCGATTCAGGATCACGCCGCCGATGATCGCGACGATCACGAACACCCACACCGGCACCGGGATGCCCGCAAGGCTCGCGTAGTACACGGGCGCATAGAGGTCCGACAGCTCGTTGTCGAGCGTGAGCGCGCCGCCGTCGGCGAAGTACGTGAGGTAGGCGCGGAAGATGCCGAGCGTGCCCAGCGTCACGATGAAGGGCTCGATGCGCCCCTTGGTGATCAGTAGGCCGTGCGCAAGGCCGAACACCGCGCCGAGCACCACCGCCAGCACCGCGCCCATCACCACCGCCAACAGCGGCGAGCCCGACGCCGGGCCGGCCCAGTTGATGAACATGATCACGCTGCCCGCGATGAGCGCGGCCATCGAGCCCACCGACAGGTCGATGCCGCCCGAGATGATCACGAAGCACATGCCCACCGCGATGATGCCGATGAAGGCGGTGCGCGTGAGCACGTTCATCGCGTTGTCGAGCGTGGCGAAGTCGCCGTTCAGCAGCGTGCCGGCAATGCACAGCAGCGCGAGTCCGATGACCGGGCCGAGCCCGTGCAGGCGCTGCGTCCAGCGCGGCGCCGCCTCGCTGCGGTGCTGCTGCTGCGCGGCCTCAAGCGACTGCGGGGGAGTTTGCGGTTCCGGTGGCATGAGCGATGAGCTCCTCTTCGGTCAGATGGCCTGCATCGAGCGTGGTGACGAGCCGGCCCGCGCGCATCACCGCGACGCGGTGGCACAGGCCGATCAGCTCCATCAGCTCCGACGAAACGACGATCACCGCGAGCCCTTCGCGGGCGAGTCGCTGGATCAGGAAATAGATGTCGCGCTTGGCGCCCACGTCGACGCCGCGCGTGGGCTCGTCGAGCACCACCACCTTGGGGCGAGGTTGCAGCACCTTGGCGAGCGCGAGCTTCTGCTGGTTGCCGCCCGACAGCGACGAGGCCCTGACGTCGAGCGAGCCGGTGCGGATGCCGTAGTCCTTCACCGCCTCGGCCAGCGCGCCGCGTTCGGCCTCGGGCCTGAGCCATGGCTGTGCATAGCGCTCGAGCGCCATCAGCGTGAGGTTCTGACGCAGGCCGAAGTTGACGTGCAGGCCCTTGCCCTTGCGGTCTTCGCTGAGGTACGTGAGGCCGTGCCTCGCGGCATCGCGCGGGTTGCGCCAGCCCTTGCCACCGGGCACCGGCTTTCCGAGCATCTCGACGCTGCCGCTCGCGGGGCGCAGGCCGAGCAACCCTTCGAAGAGTTCAGTGCGGCCCGCGCCGACGAGGCCCGCAAAGCCAAGGATCTCGCCGGGGCGCACCTCGAAACTCGCATCCTGCGCCCAGCCGGACACGCTGAAGTTGCGCACGCGCATGGCGGGTGCATCGGCCGCCACGACCACGTCGCGCGGCGGGTAGAGGTCGGCCAGTTCGCGGCCCACCATGAGGTTGGCCATCTGCTGGCGCGTGACCTCGGCCGTGGGCGCGCGCGCGACGAAGCGGCCATCGCGCATGACGATCACTTCGTCGGTGACCTGCTCCACTTCGTCGAGCTTGTGCGAGATGTAGACGATGGTCACGCCGTCGGCACGCAGTTGGGCGATGAGCTTGAACAGGCGCTCGGTTTCGCCCGGCGTCAACGTCGCGGTGGGCTCGTCCATGACGAGCAGGCGCGCGCGGCGGGCGATGGCCTTGGCGATCTCGACGAGCTGCTTCTCGGCGACGATGAGGCGACGGACCTTGGTGCGCGGGTCGATCTTCAGCCCGACCGCGGCGAGTGCCGTGGCGGCGTCGCGCTCCATCGATGCGTCATCGAGCAGCCAGCCCTTCTTCTTTTCATGGCCCAGGAAGATGTTCTGCGCCACGCTCAAGTCTTCCGCGAGGTTGAACTCCTGGTGGATGAGCACGATGCCCAGCGCCTCGGCGTCGCGCGAACTCCCGAACTGCTGCGGCTGGCCGTTGATGCGCAGCGTGCCGCCGCTCAGCGATTCATAGCCCGCGAGGATCTTCATCAGCGTCGACTTGCCCGCGCCGTTCTCGCCGAGCAGGCCGTAGACGTGGCCGGGCGCGAGCGCGAAGCTCACGCCGTGCAAGACCTGCACGGGGCCAAAGGCCTTCACCACGCCGTCGAACTCGACGGCCACGCTGCCCTTGCCGGTGCCTGCCGCCGTCATGGCGCCACTCCTCGGACCTTCAGCGTCTCGTGCATCGCGAGCACACCCGCGCCGACGAGGCCGCCCTGCGTGCCGAGCGGCGCGTACTGGATCTCGAGATGCCGCGTGGAGAGTGCCAGCGAGCGCTGGTACACGCTCTGCCGCACGGCCGCGAGGAACAGCGGGCCGATGCGCGTGATGCCGCCGCCGATGAACACGTGCGACGGGTTGAAGAAGTTGACGACCGACGCAAGCATCTGCCCGATCAGGCTGCCTGCGCGCTGGATGATGGCGTTGGCCGCCGTATCGCCGCCGCGGCTGGCCTGGCCCACATCGATCGCGTCGATACGGCCGTGCACGCGCAGGCACTCGGCGAGCGCCGCGCTTTCGCCGGCTTCGGCCGCCTGCATCGCCATGCGCGTGATCGCGGGACCGGCGGCCATGGCCTCGACGCAGCCGAGATTGCCGCAGTGGCAGCGCGGGCCTTCCTGGTCGACGCAGATGTGGCCCACGTCCCCGGCCGAACCGGCGGCGCCGCGGTACACCTCGCCGTGGCAGACGATGCCGCAGCCGATGCCGGTGCCGATCTTGATGACGAGGAAGTTGCTCAGCGAACGCTTGAGGCGCCAGAGTTCGCCAAGCGCCATCAGGTTCACGTCGTTGTCGACGAAGACAGGCGCCGCGTAGTCCTCGCGCAGGTAGTCGCGGATCGAGAAGCTGTCCCACGCCGGCATCAGTGGCGGGTTCACGAGCTGTCCGATCTCGAAGTTCACGGGGCCGGGCACGCCAATGCCGATGCCGAGCACGTCCCTGGCGCCCACATTGCAGCGGGCCAGCAGTTCGCGCATGAGCGTGCGCACGCGCGCCAGCACCACGGCCGGGCCTTCGCGCACGTCGGCTGGTTCGTCGTGCTGCGCGAGCACAGTGAGGTCGGGCCGCAGCACGGCCACATCGAGACTGGTGGCGCCGATGTCGATGCCGACGAGCACGCCGAGCCCGGCATTCAGCTGGAGATTCTCGGCGCGGCGCCCGCCCGAGGAGCGCTGCAGGCCGGCTTCGGCAAGCAGGCCCTGGTCGACGAGGCCGGCGATCAGCCCGTTGGCCTTGCTCTTGGAAAAACCGAGCTGTTCGGCCATGGCATGGCGCGAACCGCCGGCCGACCAGAAGGTCGTTTCCAGCAGCCGCATCTCGTCCGCAGTGATGCCACTCCAACGTGCCACGCGTCTTGTCTCCGGTGTTCTTGTCTTCGCCGCGCCCTGGTTGGGGCGAAGGCGAATACTAGGCGGAGGCCTTTAGCCGGACAAGGCTGAACTTTGACCAAATTCAGATCGAAGCGAGACGGAGCGATGCGAGCTTCAAAAGCAAAAAGCCGCCCCGAGGGCGGCTCCTTGACCGAGCAATCGGGAAGGCCGATTACTTTTTCTGGCGGTACTTGCGCAGCGCAGCGATCTGGGCGGCCATCACGGCGAGCTCCGATTGCGCCATCGCGATGTCGATGTCGCTCTTCGCATTCTTCAGTGCTTCCTCGGCTGCGGCCTTGGCCACATTGGCCTTTTCGTCGTCGAGGTCCTTGCCGCGGATCGCGGTGTCGGACAGCACGGTGACGGCATTGGGCTGCACCTCGAGAATGCCGCCGGCCACGAAGACGAACTCTTCGCCGCCGTCGGCCGTTTCGATGCGCACGGCGCCGGGGCGGATGCGCGTGATCAGCGGGGTGTGGCGCGGGTAGATGCCGAGCTCACCGGCTTCACCGGGCAGCGCGACGAACTTGGCTTCGCCCGAGAAGATCGACTCTTCCGCGCTGACCACGTCCACATGAATGGTGCCTGCCATGGTGATTCCTTCTTAAGCGACCTTCTTGGCCTTTTCGAACGCCTCGTCGATGCTGCCCACCATGTAGAACGCTTGTTCTGGCAGGTGGTCGGCTTCGCCGTTCACGATCATCTTGAAACCACGGATGGTTTCGGCAAGCGGCACGTACTTGCCAGGCGAGCCCGTGAACACTTCGGCCACGTGGAACGGCTGCGACAGGAAACGCTGGATCTTGCGGGCGCGGGCCACGGCGAGCTTGTCGTCGGGAGCCAGCTCGTCCATGCCCAGGATGGCGATGATGTCGCGCAGTTCCTTGTAGCGCTGCAGCGTGCCTTGCACGGCGCGGGCCACGTTGTAGTGCTCTTCGCCGACCACGTTCGGGTCGAGCTGGCGCGAGGTCGAGTCCAGCGGGTCCACGGCGGGGTAGATACCGAGCGAAGCGATGTCGCGCGACAGCACCACGGTGGAGTCCAGGTGGGCGAAGGTCGTTGCGGGCGACGGGTCGGTCAAGTCGTCGGCTGGGACATACACGGCCTGGATCGAGGTGATCGAGCCGACCTTGGTCGACGTGATCCGCTCCTGCAGGCGGCCCATTTCCTCGGCCAGCGTCGGCTGGTAGCCCACGGCGGAAGGCATGCGGCCCAGCAGAGCCGACACTTCGGTACCGGCCAGCGTGTAGCGGTAGATGTTGTCCACGAAGAACAGCACGTCGCGGCCTTCGTCGCGGAACGACTCGGCAATGGTCAGGCCGGTCAGCGCCACGCGCAGACGGTTGCCCGGGGGTTCGTTCATCTGGCCGTAGACCATGGCGACCTTCGAGTCTTCGAGCTTCTCGAGGTTCACCACGCCGGAGTCGGCCATCTCGTGATAGAAGTCGTTGCCTTCGCGGGTACGTTCACCCACACCGGCGAACACCGACAGACCCGAGTGAGCCTTGGCGATGTTGTTGATGAGTTCCATCATGTTCACGGTCTTGCCCACGCCGGCGCCGCCGAACAGGCCCACCTTGCCGCCCTTGGCGAACGGGCACACCAGGTCGATCACCTTGATGCCGGTTTCCAGCAGGTCTTGCGAAGGCGACAGTTCGTCGTACGCGGGAGCCTTGCGGTGGATCGAAGCGGTGAGCTCCTGGCCGACCGGGCCGCGTTCGTCGATGGGCGCGCCCAGCACGTCCATGATGCGGCCGAGCGTGGCCTTGCCCACGGGCACCGTGATGGGTGCGCCGGTGTTCTTCACGATGATGCCGCGGCGCAGGCCGTCGGACGAGCCCAGCGCAATCGTGCGCACCACGCCGTCGCCGAGCTGCTGCTGGACTTCGAGAGTCAGCGCGCTGCCTTCGAATTTCAAGGCGTCGTACACCTTGGGCATCTGGTCACGCGGGAACTCCACGTCGACCACGGCGCCGATACATTGGACAATTTTTCCTTCAGCCATGGCGTTTCCTTCTGGATGGATCTCAATAAATTTGCGACAGGTTCTTGCAGAAGCGTCCTGGTGCCGAAACGGGCCGCTTTTGCAAGAATGCCGGACGGGCCGGCACCCTTGAGTTTCTTGTCGTCGTCAGCTCATCAGCACTTCATGGCCGTTGCTTGCGCAGCGAAGGCGTCCGAAGCTGCCTTGCAGGCCTGGCCCAGTGCAGCCTTGTCCGCGCCCATCGAAGCCCAGGTGGCCTTCGTCTGGTCGAGGTTGGCCTTCATCGCGTCGGCGGCAGCACCGCTTTGCGAAGAAACGCACGCCTGCACCTTGGCGAGGTAGTCGTTGCACTCCTGCGGCAGGTCGGCCGATGCTGCCGGGGCCGCTGCGGCGGGAGCGGCCGGCGCTGCTGCGGGAGCTGGGGCCGGAGCGGGCGCTGCGGGTGCAGCGGCGGGAGCCGGTGCAGGCGCAGGCGCCTCTTCCTTCTTGGAGCAGGCAGTCAGGGCGGCGGCAACCGCCACCAGGGCAAGAATCTTCTTCATTTTGCGCAGAGTCCCCTAAAAATAGGCCTTGGGTTAGCGAACGCGCAGAGCGCATCCGATCAGCAACGCGGCCTGTTGCATTGCCTCGATCAAACGCCTGCGGCCGCAGCCGCGCCGGACACGATCTCGGACAGCTCCTTGGTGATGCCGGCCTGGCGGGTCTTGTTGTAGACCAGCTTCAGTTCGCTGATCACGTTGCCCGCGTTGTCGGTCGCAGCCTTCATGGCCACCATGCGCGCCGAATGCTCGGATGCCATGTTTTCGGCCACGGCCTGGTACACCAGCGATTCCACGTAGCGCACCAGCAGCTCGTCGATCACGCTTTGCGCGTCGGGTTCGTAGATGTAGTCCCACGAGTGATGACCCGACTCGACCTGCAGCGTCTCGGCCTTCAGCGGCAGCAGTTGCTCCACCATCGGCTCTTGCTTGATGGTGTTGATGAACTTCGTGTAGCACAGGTACACAGCCGACAGCTTGCCCTCGGCATAGGCGTCGAGCAGCGTCTTGACCGGCCCGATGAGCTTGTCGAGATGCGGCGTGTCGCCCAGGTGCGTCACATGCGCCACCACGCGGGCGCCGATGCGGTTGAGGAAACCCAGACCCTTGCTGCCGATGGCAACCGACTCGACCACGTTGCCCGCTGCCTGCGCTTCGCGCAGCTTGGCCGTCACGGCACGCAGCAGGTTGGTGTTCAAGCCGCCGCACAGGCCCTTGTCGCTGGTCACGATGATGAAACCGACGCCCTTGGCCTCGGTCGTCTTCATGAACGCGTGGGTGTACTCCGGGTTCGCCTTGCCGAGATTGGCCGCGATGTTGCGGATCTTTTCGCTGTAGGGGCGAGCGGCGCGCATGCGTTCCTGCGCCTTGCGCATCTTGGAAACCGAGACCATTTCCATGGCCTTGGTGATCTTCTTGGTGTTCTCCACCGATTTGATCTTGCCGCGGATTTCCTTACCAGCTGCCATGAGAGCTCCTTCTTGCGTCGATCAAGGCGTCGATCAGGCGAACGACTTCTTGAACGAAGTGGCGGCGGCCAGCAGTTCGGCTTCCGCGTCCTGGCAGACCTTCTTGAAAGCCTTCTTCTCGTCACTGTCGTCGGCCTTCGCGGGCTTCGGGTCCCACTTGGCGCCGTTCTTTTCCATCGTGGCCAGCAGGGGTGCGTGGCTCGACTTGAGGAACTGGTGGAAGCCGTGTTCGAACGAGAGAACCTTCTTGACGTCGATGTCGTCCATGAAGCCCTTGTTCACCGCGAACAGCGTGGCGCTCATCAGCGAGATGGGCAGCGGGCTGTACTGGGTCTGCTTGAGCAGTTCGGTCACGCGGGCACCGCGGTCGAGCTGCTTGCGGGTGGCTTCGTCGAGGTCCGAGGCGAACTGGGCGAAGGCCGCGAGTTCGCGGTACTGCGCCAGGTCGGTACGGATACCGCCGGACTGGTTCTTCACCAGGTTGGTCTGCGCCGACGAACCCACGCGCGACACCGAAATACCGGCGTTGATGGCGGGACGGATACCGGCGTTGAACAGGTTGGTTTCCAGGAAGATCTGGCCGTCGGTGATCGAGATCACGTTGGTCGGCACGAAAGCGGACACGTCGCCGGCTTGCGTTTCGATGATCGGCAGTGCGGTCAGCGAGCCGGTCTTGCCCTTGACTTCACCCTTGGTGAAAGCTTCGACGTAGTCGGCGTTCACGCGGGCTGCGCGCTCGAGCAGGCGGCTGTGGAGATAGAACACGTCGCCGGGGTAGGCTTCGCGGCCTGGCGGGCGGCGCAGCAGCAGCGAGACCTGGCGGTAGGCCACGGCTTGCTTGGACAGGTCGTCATAGACGATCAGCGCGTCCTGGCCGCGGTCGCGGAAGTATTCGCCCATCGTGCAACCCGAGTAGGCCGACACGTACTGCATGGCCGCCGATTCGGAAGCCGATGCCGCCACCACGATGGTGTAGTCCATCGCGCCGGCTTGTTCGAGTGCGCGCACCACGTTCTTGATCGACGAAGCCTTCTGGCCGATCGCAACGTAGACGCAGGTCATGTTCTGACCCTTCTGGTTGATGATCGCGTCGATGGCGACAGCCGTCTTGCCGGTCTGGCGGTCGCCGATGATCAGCTCGCGCTGGCCACGGCCGACGGGCACCATCGAGTCGACGGACTTCAGGCCGGTCTGCATCGGCTGGTCGACGGACTTCCGTGCGATCACGCCGGGAGCGACCTTTTCGATCACGTCGGTCATCTTGGCGTTGATGGGACCCTTGCCGTCGATCGGCTGGCCCAGGGCATTCACCACGCGGCCGATGAGTTCAGGACCCACGGGCACTTCCAGGATGCGGCCCGTGCACTTGACGGTGTCGCCTTCGGAGATGTGCTCGTACTCGCCCAGAATCACGGCGCCGACGGAGTCGCGCTCGAGGTTCAGTGCGAGGCCGAACGACGGCGTGCCGTCTGCGCTCGGCGGGAATTCAAGCATTTCGCCTTGCATCGCGTCCGACAGGCCGTGCACGCGCACGATGCCGTCGGTCACCGAAACCACGGTGCCTTCGTTGCGGATGTTGGCGCTGACCCCGAGGCCCTCGATGCGGCTCTTGATCAGTTCGGAAATTTCTGCGGGATTGAGTTGCATGACTCTTTCCTTCTTTCTTTGTAAGGCGATGGAGACCGGTCAGGCCGCCAGCGCAACTTTCATTTGTTCAAGGCGCGCTTTGACGGAGGTGTCGAGCACCTCGTCGCCGACCACCACACGAATGCCACCGATCAGTTCCGGCTCCTGCTGGACCGTGACCTGCAGCTTGCGACCGAAGCGCTTTTCGAGCGCGGCCGCCACACTGGCCAGAGCCGAGACTTCGATCGGGAAAGCGCTGTAGACCACGGCGTCGGACGAGCCGCTCTTCGCGTTGGACAGTGTCCGGAACTGCTTCGCAATTTCCGGCAGCACCGAGAAACGCCCGTTCTCGAGGAGCGCAGCCAGGAAGTTCTGGGCCATTGCGGGCAACGGCGCAGCGAATGCACCGGCGACCACGCCGAGAACCTGCTCGGCCGTAACCTTGGGGTTGTCGGCGAGTTGCTGGAGCTCCGGATTGGCTCCGATGGCGGCAAGCTTTTCGAGCCAGACGCTGGTTCCGGCGACGTCGGACGACGACGCCTTGAAAAGCGCCTCGGCGTAGGGGCGTGCAATGGTGGCGAGTTCAGCCATGGCTTCTATCAGAGTTCGGTCTGCAGGCGGGCGAGCAAATCGGCGTGAACGCCCGCATTCACTTCCTTGCGCAGAATCTGCTCTGCGCCCTTGACGGCCAGTGCAGCAACCTGCTCGCGCAGGGCTTCACGGGCCTTCAGTGCCTGCTGGTCGGCTTCGACGCGTGCGGCTGCAACGATCTTGTTGCCTTCCTCGGTCGCGCGGGCCTTGGCCTCTTCAACGATGGCCTGGGCGCGACGTTCGGCGTCGGCAAGACGCTGTGCGGACTCGTTGCGCGCCTGGCCCAGTTCGGCTTCCACGCGCTTGTTGGCGGCGGACAGCTCGGACTTGGCCTTGTCGGCGGCAGCGAGGCCTTCGGCGATCTTCGCAGCGCGGTCGTCCAGCGCTTTCGCGATCGGCGGCCACACGAACTTCATCGTGAACCCGACCAGGATCAGGAACACGATCATCTGAACGATCAGGGTACCGGTAATGCTCACTTTTCACCCTCTCTTTGGGATTGAATCGAAGCCATTCGCTAGGGGACTAGGGAACGACGACGCAGGTCCGACGAGAAAGACTTACTTCGGCAGGTTGGCGATCTGAGCCAGGAACGGGTTGGCCGTTGCGAACCACAGAGCGATACCGGTGCCGATAATGAAAGCGGCGTCGATCAGACCAGCCAGCAGGAACATCTTGGTTTGAAGTTCGCCCATGAGTTCAGGCTGACGTGCGGCCGACTCGAGGTACTTGCTGCCCATGATGCCGATGCCGATACATGCGCCCACAGCGCCCAGACCGATGATCAGGCCGGCGGCCAGTGCAACAAAGCTAATAACTTCCATGATGACTCCTAGAGGACTTTGGTTGAAGAGAAAACGAAAAACAAAAAACGAAAGCGGATGATCAGTGGTGATCGTGGGCCTGGCCGATGTAGACCAGCGTCAGCATCATGAACACGAAGGCTTGCAGCGTGATGATCAGGATGTGGAAGATGGCCCAGGCCGTGCCCGCGATGATGTGGCCGATGGCCAGGCCGATGCCGGTGGCCGACACGGACCAGGCACCGCCCATCAGGGCGATCAGCAGGAAGATCAGTTCGCCGGCGTACATGTTGCCGAACAACCGCATGCCGTGCGAGACCGTCTTGGCGATGAACTCGATCATCTGCATGGCGAAGTTGAAGGGGTACAGCGCCCAGTGGTTGCCGAAGGGTGCGGTGAACAGTTCGTGGATCCAGCCGCCGGCGCCCTTGATCTTGATGTTGTAGAAGATGCAGATCAGCAGCACGGCCACCGACATGCCCATCGTCACCGAGAGGTCGGCGGTAGGCACGACGCGCAGGTAGGCGTGGTGCGGGTCTTCACCCGCGATGTGGAAGATCTTGGCCCAGATCGCCGGGAACAAATCGACCGGAAACAGGTCCATTGCGTTCAGCAGGAAGATCCACACGAAGATGGTAAGGGCCAGCGGTGCGACGAACTTGCGGCTCGTGGCGTTGTGGACGATGCCCTTGGCTTGCTGGTCGACCATTTCAACCAGCAGTTCGACGGCAGCCTGGAAGCGGCCCGGAACGCCCGACGTGGCCTTGCGTGCAGCCAGCCAGAGCAACCAGCAGCCCAGGACACCCAGAGCGATGGAGAAAAACAGCGAATCGAAGTTGAAGACCGAAAGATCGGCCACACCTGCAGGCTTGGAGCTTTGCAGATGCGTCAAGTGGTGAACGATGTATTCACCAGCGGTCTGACCATGTTCCGCAGCGTTTTCAGCAGCCATTCCGTTACTCGTCTCGTTGTTGCCGGCGCCGGGGCGAGAACATCACCGCCAACCAGGCCGCCTTCATTGTCACCACCAGGCCGATCAGCATTGCTGGCCAGCTCAGCGCCGTTATCAGCCTCGGCGCGGCGATCAGCATCGCCACGGACAAGGCCATCTTGACCATTTCCCAGAGGAAGAATCCGAACACCGCAGTGCCTGGATTCAGGGAAGAGAACCTGCCGGTCAACCCGCGCGCGAACACCGCCGCCGGAATGACCACCGCGATCGCGCCATAAGCGGCGGACCAACCCAGATTTTGCCTCCCCGTCAGTCCCCAGGCGGCCAGAGCCACCACCAGACCGACAACCAACTGCCCCGCGACCACCCGCCATGGGGAGACCGAAGGGTTCTTTGCCCGCAGTTCACGCGCCTCATCGGCGGTCAACGGCTTGAATTCTGCGTCGAGGTCTTCAACGACCTCCGAGTCTTGACGGGCGATTTTTTTCATTTCGAATGAAGCCCGGATGACGACCCAGAATTTCTACAAAGCCATTGATTATAAGTAAAAACCCAGCCTGTCCCGCCACCCGTGCTGCCGCGCATGCAAATCGATGCTGCATTCCCTGACTCGAACCCGACGCGGCGCACGCAACCATAATTCCGGCATGCACCCTATCACCGATGCCCTGCCCGCCACGCTTTGTTACCTCGATGGCGAATACACCGCCCTGCGCGACGCGAAGATCAGCGTCCTCGACCGAGGCTTCATTTTCGGCGACGGCATCTACGAATACGTCCCCGTCTACTTCGGCCAGCCCTTCTGCTTCGAGGAGCACATGGCCCGCCTCGACCGCTCGCTCGCCGAACTGCAGATCGAGAACCCGCTGTCGCTCGCGCAGTGGCGCGAGATCGTGATGCGGCTGGTCGCGCCCGGCGGCGACGCGCCCCAGTCCGTTTACTTTCAGGTGACGCGCGGCGTGGCCCCGCGCGACCACGCGATGGTGCGCGGCATCCGCCCGACGGTGTTCGTGATGGTGAACCCGCTGCCGCCCATCTCCGATGCCATCCGCGCCAAGGGCGTGGCCTGCGTCACCGCGGCCGACTTCCGCTGGCAGAAGGCCCACATCAAGAGCACCAGCCTGCTGGGCGCCGTGCTTGCGCGCCAGATCAGCGTGGAAGCCGGCGCGACCGAGACCATCATGTTCCGCGACGAATGGCTCAGCGAGGCCTCGTCGAGCAACGTGTGGATCGTGAAGGACGGCACGCTGGCGGGCCCGCCGAAGAACAACCTCGTGCTGACCGGCATCCGCTACGGGCTGCTCGAGCGTCTGTGCAAGGCGCAGGGCATTGCGTTCGCGCTGCGCCCCATCTCGCGCGACGAGGTGTTCGCCGCCGACGAGCTGCTGATCTCCTCGGCCAGCAAGGAGCTGCTGCCCGTCGTCAGCCTCGACGGGCAGGCTATTGGCAATGGCCGCCCCGGCCCCATCTACCAGAGCTTGTATGCGGCCTACCAGCAGGCCAAGCAACACAACGCACAGAAACACGGAGCCCCGGCATGACCGACAACACGACCACCACCGACACCACCGCGATCCCCGATCCGCGCAAGGAATCGCTGATCGAGTACCCCTCGCAGTTTCCGATCAAGGTGATGGGCGCCAAGGTCGACGGCTTCGTGCACGCCGTCACCCAGATCGCCGAGCGCTTCGATCCCGCCTTCGACGCCACCACCGTCGAGCTGCGCGACAGCAAGGCCGGCAACTACCTCGGCGTGACCATCACCGTCACGGCCACCAGCCGCGAGCAGCTCGACGACATCTACCGCGCGCTGTCGGCGCATCCGATGGTCAAGGTCGTGCTTTGACCCCCGTGCCGTCCGCACGGCGAACCACGCCATGACAGGCACCGCCGCCATCGTCCCCGCCATCGAGCTGCGCCCGCTGGGCCGCGTCGATTACGCCGACACCTTCGCGGCAATGAAGCAGTTCACGCAGGAGCGCACAGCGGACACGCCCGATGCGCTATGGGTTTGCGAACACGCCCCGGTCTTCACGCAAGGCATTGCGGGCAAGCAGGACCACATCCTGAACCCCGGCGCCATTCCCGTCGTGCAGACCGACCGCGGCGGCCAGGTCACGTTCCACGGCCCCGGCCAGGTGGTGGCCTACCCGCTGATCGACCTGCGCCGCGCGGGCTACTTCGTCAAGGAATACGTCTATCGCATCGAGGAATCGGTGCTGCGCACGCTGGCTCACTTCGGCGTCACCGGCCACCGCGTGGCGAGCGCGCCGGGCATCTACGTGCGGCTGGACGACCCGTTCTCGCACGCGATGCTGAAAGCATCGCCTTCAACCGGTTCGGCGCTGACCGGCCCGCTGCCTGCGGGCGACCCGTTTCGCGGTCTCGGCAAGATCGCCGCGCTGGGCATCAAGGTGAGCCGCCACGCCACCTACCACGGCGTGGCGCTCAATGTCGAGATGGACCTCGAACCCTTCTCCCGCATCAACCCATGCGGGTATGCGGGGCTGCAGACGGTCGACCTTTCTACAATCGGCATCCAAACCACATGGGAAGAAGCCGCCACGGTGCTGAGCCAGAAGCTCGGTGCCTTCCTCGCGCCTTGACACACCAATGAGCACCACAGAAGTCGTCCGCGACGCCCAAAGCGCCGAAAACTACAACCCGCTGGCCAAGCAGAAGGCCGCGGCCAAGCTCTCGCGCATCCCCGTCAAGGTGGTGCAGCAGGGCGAGGTGCTCAAGAAGCCCGAGTGGATCCGCGTCAAGGCCGGCAGCCCGACCACGCGCTTCTACGAGATCAAGCAGATCCTGCGCGAGAGCAACCTGCACACGGTCTGCGAAGAGGCCTCGTGCCCGAACATCGGCGAATGCTTCGGCAATGGCACGGCCACCTTCATGATCATGGGCGACAAGTGCACGCGCCGCTGCCCGTTCTGCGACGTGGGCCATGGCCGCCCCGACCCGCTCGACAAGGACGAGCCGCTCAACCTGGCCAAGACCATCGCCAAGCTGCGCCTGAAGTACGTGGTGATCACCAGCGTCGACCGCGACGACCTGCGCGACGGCGGCAGCCAGCACTTCGTCGACTGCATCCGCAACATCCGCGAGCTCTCGCCGACGACGCAGATCGAGATCCTCGTGCCCGACTTCCGCGGCCGCGACGACCGCGCCCTTGAAATCCTCAAGGCCGCGCCGCCGGACGTGATGAACCACAACCTCGAGACCGCGCCGCGCCTGTACAAGGAAGCGCGCCCCGGCAGCGACTACCAGTTCAGCCTGAACCTGCTGAAGAAGTTCAAGGCGCTGCACCCCGACGTGCCGACCAAGAGCGGCATCATGGTGGGCCTCGGCGAGACCGACGAGGAGATCCTGCAAGTCATGCGCGACATGCGCGCGCACGGCATCGACATGCTGACCATCGGCCAGTACCTGTCGCCGTCGGGCTCGCACCTGCCGGTGCGCCGCTACGTGCACCCGGACACCTTCAAGATGTTCGAGGAAGAGGCCTACAAGATGGGCTTCAGCCACGCGGCCGTGGGCGCGATGGTGCGCTCCAGCTACCACGCCGACCAGCAGGCAGGACACGTTCTGGCCGGCGCGCCCTCGCTCGATTGAACGCCGCGGCGACCGTCCCAGCGGCGGACGCGCCGCAGTCAGGCAGGCCCCTGCACATCCTGCTGGCGATGTGCTATCTCGTGCATCGCACGGGGGCGGAAATGTTCACCCGCGACCTGGCGCTGTGGCTGCGCCGCCGCGGCCACGCCGTCACGATCTTTGCAACGGCCTTCGGGGACATGGCCGACGAACTGCGCTTTGCCTCGATTGCCTGCGTCACCGAACTGAGCGACATTGCGGCGCGGCCGGACGTGATCATCGGCAACACGCACCACGAGACGGTTCGCGCGCTGCTGCATTTCCACGACGTGCCGGTCCTCACGATATGCCACGACCGAAGCGCCGAACACGGACGCCCGGCGCAGTTCACGCAGGTCGTATGCCATGTGGCCGTCGACGAGAACTGCGCGGAGCGCCTGGTGCACGAGTTCGGCATCGCGCGCGAACGCATCGAGCTGATCCAGAACGGGATCGATCTTTCGCGCTTTCCGCGGCGCGGCGGGCTGCCGGCCCAGCCCCGGACGGCGCTGGTCTTCAGCAACTACGCCTCGCACGACGCGCAGCTCGAGGAAATCCGCGCCGCCTGCGTGCAGCGCGGACTGTCGCTGGACGTGATCGGCAGCGGCACCGGCAACCACCTGCCCGACCCGGCCGAGGCACTCGGCCGCTACGACATCGTCTTCGGCAAGGGGCGCTGCGCCACCGAGGCACTGTGCACCGGCAACGCGGTGGTGGTGCTCGATCCGAGTTCGGGCATGGGCGAGATGGTGACGGCGGCCACCGTGGCCCACGCGCGGCGCTGGAATTTCGGCCGGGCGCTGCTGATCCGGCCGATCACGCGGGAGAACGTGGGCGCCGAACTCGATCGATACGACGCCGAGGATGCGGGCAAGGCCGGCGAATGGATGCGTGCGCATGGCGGCCTCGACGCAACGCTCGGCGCGCTTGAGCGCTGCGCGCAGCGCATGGCCCTGCAGCACCCCGTGATCGAGGTGCCCGCAAGCCAGCGCGCGAATGAGGTGGCCCGCTATATGGAGGACTGGATCCGGCGCGGCAACCCGTCGGCGGCGCATCTGGCTGTTGCGTCCTTGCAGCAGCACATCGGGTGGATCCAGCAATCCTTCAACGACCATCAACGCATGCATCAGGCTCGAATCGACGCGCTGCAGGCAGAGCTGCAACGCCAGGCCGAAGAGGCACGCCGGCAGACGGAGCTCGCCGCCATGCAGGCCGCAGCGCAGCTCGCCATGCAGACCGCCGCGCAGGCCGTACAGGCGGCGCAGGCGTCGCAATCGAACGCCGATTGCAACGCACGGCTGGCCGAAGCCGAGCAGCAGACCCGGCAGGCGCGCACCGAACTCGCCCTGCTCCAGGCACAGCTGCGCGAGGTCTACGCCAGCCGTTCGTGGCGTGTGACCGGACCGCTGCGGCGGGTATCAACCCTCGTCCGGCCCGGCGGTCCGCGCGCATGAAGGCGCTGGTGATCGCCGCCCATTCGGGGCACGAACTGCTGCTGTGGAAGTGGCTGCGCAACGAGCGGCCGGACTTCGTGGTGCTGACCAACGGCGCCGGTTCGAGCGGCGTGCCGCGGCTCGAACCGACGATCGACAACCTCGCACGCGCGGGGGCCCGCTGGATTGCGGATGTGGTGCGGCCGGTTGCCGATGCCGACATCTACCGGGCGCTGCTTGAAGGCGACACGCGCCTGTTCACGCAGTGGGTCCACGCCTTGACGACGCACGTCGTGGAGCAAGGCATCGACTGCATCGTTGCCGATGAAGCCGAGGACTACAACCCTTCGCACGACCTGTGCCGCCTGCTGGCCAACCAGGTCGCCGCGCACGCCGTGGCGCGCGGCCGCACGGTCGTATCGCTCGGCTATCCCACCGTGGGCCATCCGAGTCCACCGGCACGGCTGGCTTCCGAGCGCCATGTCATGGTCGAGCTCGACGGCCCCGAGTTGCAGGCCAAGCTCGACGACATGCACGGTTACGCGCACAGCTTCGGCGGCCAGCTGGAGCGCGAGCTGGCGGGCTTCATCGCCGAGTTCGGCGCCCAGGCTTACGGCCGGGAATGCCTCTTCGCCGCGCAGCCCACGCGCTATGAACTGGCGGAGGCGCCCGCCACCAAACCCGCCTTCGAAATCTTCGGGGAGGAACGCGTCGCAGCCGGCGTCTACAAGCACGTCATCCGCGGCGCGCATCTGCAGGCCGTGGCGGATCGGCTGCGCGACGCGATGACACATCCATCGATGCCTCGATGACCTTCACGACGCCAGCCAGCGACGACAGCACGACCGCCATCGCCGCCGATACGGCAGCCGCGAGCCCGGTCGACGCCGCACTGGCCCATGCGATCGTGGGCCTTGGCCGCTTCGGCAGCATCCACGCCCGAAAGCTCCTCGCCCTGCGCGGCTTCCAGCTGCGTGCCCTCGTGGATTGCTCGTCGTCGGCCCGCGCCGGCGCAGATCTCGCGGCGCTGCCATTGCTGTCCAGCGTTGACGACCTGCCGCCGGGCATCGCGTCGGCCACCGTTGCCACCAGCGACGACGCGCACGCCGAGCTTGCCCTGTCGTTGATGCGGCGCGGCTGCCACGTGCTGGTCGAAAAGCCGCTTTGCATCGACCGGCACGACGGTGCCCTGATGGTCCGCACGGCGCGGCAATACGGCGTGACGCTGAGCACCGGCCACATCGAGCGCTTCAACCCCGTGTTCGGCACCGTGCTCCTCGCCCGGCTGCGCAATGCCGCGGCAAGCCACCGCCAGGACCAGCGTCCGTTCATGCGGTTTCGCCGCTATTCGACGCGCGTTGCCATGGCCAGGGACAGCGTGCTGGACCTGATGGTGCACGACCTCGACCTGTTCGCCTGGCTGTGCGCGATTCCCGCGGAAGCGCCAATGGAAGTGCTCGCACGGCACATCGACGTGCACAGCGTGCGTGCGCGCGTGCGGCTGGGCACGTTGGTCGCCGAATTCGAGAGCGGCTACGCCAGCACGCCGGCGATCGCTCGATTGCAGGTGTGCGACGGCCACCGGGAGCAGTTGCTGGACCTGCGCAGCGGCGCGCGTTCGACGACGACGACGACCGGCGACGACGCCCTGGCACGGCAGTACCACGGCTTCAGGCGCGCCATCCTGGGCCAGGCCAGCCGCGTCGCGTCGGGTGCCGATGGCCTGGCGGCCGTGACCCGGGCTTGCCAGGTACTGCACGCATGAAGATCCCGCTGTTCCGGTCGGCCGCATCCACCGAACCGAGAGCGGCGCACCTGGCCCAGTCCCTCGCCGCAGTGCTGCGCAGCGGCGTGTACATCCTCGGTCCGCAGGCCGAGGCTTTCGAGGCACGGCTGTCCGGCCTGCTGCAAGGCCGCGAGACCGTGGCCGTGGGATCGGGCTCCGAAGCGCTTCTGCTGGCCTTCAAGAGCCTCGGCATCGGAAGCGCGGGCGGAGGGGACGCGCTGGACGAGGTCCTGCTGCCGAGCTACACCTTCGTCGCCTGCGCGGAAGCGGTGCTCGCTGCGGGCGCGCGGCCGGTCTTCGTCGACAGCGCGCCGGACGACTTCCTGCCGACGCTCGCGCATTTCCGCGACGCCCGCACGCCGCGCACCCGCGCAATCCTCGCGGTTGGCCTCTTCGGCGACCCGAGCGGCCTGCCCGAACTGGCCGCCTACTGCCGCGACGAGAAGCTGTGGCTGGTCGAGGACGTCGCGCAATGCCTGGGCGCCCATGCCGCCGGCACCTGGGGCGACGCCGCGGCGATGAGCTTCTATCCGACCAAGACCCTCGGCGCCGCCGGCGACGCCGGTGCGCTGGCCTTCAAGGATCCGCAGCATGCCCGCAAGGCGCGGCTGCTGCGCAACCACGGCTACGCCGACGGCCGGCACCACTGCCTCGGACACAACAGCCGCATGGACGAATTGCAGGCCTGCCTGCTCAATGCCGCGCTGGACGACTTTCCGGACAACATCGCGCGACGGCGCGCCATCGCAGCGCGCTACATGGCGGCCTGGGCGGACTGCCCGATCGGTTTGCCGCGAGGCTCGGCGGGCCACGCGTGGAACTATTTCGTCATCACCCTGCCCGGCCCCCGCGAACGCGCGGCCTTCGCGGCGCGGCTGGCCGCATCAGGGATCGCCACCCGGGTCTACTACGAGCAGCCGCTGCACCGGCACGAGGCGCTGCGGCCCTGGCATGGCACCCGCGCCCTGCCGCACAGCGAAAAACTGGCCGGCTGTTCGCTCGCATTGCCGCTCTATCCGATGCTCGGCGACGAGGAAATCGAGTACATCATCGGCGTCGTACGGCAAGCTTCCGGCGCATAGCGGCGGCCAACGCCGCGGGACCACATCGAAAGGGAGAACGGATCAGATGGCCACCATCCTGACCACGCTGGCCACACGCCCCGTCGAGGGCCTGGTCGAGAACCACGCAGCCTATGCGCGCCGGTACGGCTACGCGCACCGCATCGCCGACAGCACCCATGTGTGGGGTCCGCGCCAGCCGGTCTTCTTCCGCTACCACGCGATCTACCAGCACCTGGCGCAGGCCGACGAGGGCAGCCTGCTGCTGGTACTCGACCAGTTCGCTGTCGTCTACTGGCCCCGACCGCTGGAAGAGGTGTTCGACGGCATCGACGCGCTGGTCTGCGCGCAACCCGACGACGACGCGCTCTGCAACACCAGCATGCTGCTGCTGCGCAACACGGCCGCGGTGCGCGAGCAGGTGCGCCAGTTGGTCGACCATGTCTCCCATTGGGCAGTGCGCATCCTGGAGGACAACGAGCAGCCCGAGAACGCGCTGGTCGCCCGTGTCTTCCCGCCCCGCCCCTGCGCCCTTCCCCTGCTCAACGGCATCCACGCCAATGTGCAGGCCAACTGGCCCGCGGGCAGCTACTACGAATCGATCCAGGGTGTGCGCCCGCTGGTGGCCAGCGACGCGCCCACCTGGCGCCGCGCAGGCGCCGGAAACCAGTGGACGCCGGCGCTGGACTACGACTTCCGCGGCGTGCAGAACCTCGTGGAGGACGCCGCGGCCCTGGCCGCCGACGAACGCCCGCCCTTCCTCTTACTCGCCGGGACCACGCCCCCACCCGAGGACGACCTGCACCTAAACCCCGGCGCGCGCATCGCCTTCGTCAGCATCTACACGCACCACATCGCCAGCTACGGCCGCATCCACGAAGAAAGCCTCGCGCGCTACTGCCTGCGCCATGGCTACGGCTACCACCTCTACCGCAAGGTGCCCGGCTTTGCCAACGGCCTGACAGGCTCGTGGGCCAAGCCGCACGTCATGCGGCGCCACCTCGCGGAGCACGAGTTCCTGCTGTGGATCGATGCGGACATCCTGGCCATGAACCAGTCGCTGCGCATGGAGCCGCTGGTCGACGGCCGGCAGGCGCTGGTGGGCAACGACCACACGGCCTGGAACATGAACTCCAGCGTGGTCGGCGTGCGCAACACGCCCGCGATGCACGCGCTGGTGGAAGACGTCTGCCGGCAGATCGAGGCCGCGCCCGACCGCTCGTCGGTGCACGCCAACGGCGGCGACCAGACCTACTTCGCGAATGTCTTCAATGCCTACGGCCTCGTCACCGAAGCCCAGGTGGTGGACACGTTGTCGCTGGACGCGCCCGCGATCTACGCGACCGCCGACAGCCACTTCGTGCATTTCCCGACGCAGCTGACGCCGCAGCGTGCGGCATCCATGCATTTATGGAACCGGCGCAGCCTGGCGCGTGATGCATACGAACGCGGCGGCGACACGGCGCAGCCCGACACCACTGCGTCGTCCCGCTGACGGGGCCGCGCAGCCTCAACCGCGCGTGGCGTTCTCCTTCATCTTCGCCAGCGCGATGGCAATCGCCGCGCCGCCCAGTGTCTTGATCAGCCCCGAGTGCTGCGCATAGAACCGGCTCACCTCGTCGATCACGCCCGCGTGCTGCTGCTCGGCATGCGCGGCAATCTCGGTCACCTGCGCAGGCGACAGCTGCGAGGCCTGGTCGGGCGTGACCTGCGTCTGCCCCGGCTGCAGCATGCGGCCGAGCACGCCGCCGGCCAGCGCCGAGGCCGCTGCCGGGCCCAGCGTGGCCAGGATCTGGTTGAGCACGCCGGCCTGCTGCTGCGGCGACGACTGGCCGAACAGCTTGCCCACCATGTCGCCGAAAGGCGGCGTCTGGTCGGATCGCATGGCCGCGGCGAGCCCCGCACCGACTTCGTCGGTCGATGCCTGCTGCGTGACCTTGTCGAGGTGGGCCTCGGGGCTGCCGTTGCCGCCGATGGCCTGCTGGAGGATGTCGAGTAAACCCATGGAGATCTCCTTGTTACCGGGCCACGAGATGCCAGACCCCGAGCAGCAGGGCCGCGCCGATCACCGAGGCGATGAAGCCGGCGCCCGCGCCCGCAGCGTACAGCCCCAGGGCCTGTCCTGCATAGGTCGCCACCAGCGACCCGGCAATGCCCAGGACCACGGTGAGGATGAACCCCATGGAGTTGTTGCCCGGAAGGATGGCGCGGGCGATCAGCCCCGCGATGAAGCCGATCAAGATGGTCCAGATGATGTGCAAGAGAGACTCCCTGTCTGTTGAAAAAAGATGATGCGGGATCGTTGCCCGCCCATCCTGAGCGCGGCCTGACGGTATGCCCTCCGACAGCCGCGCGGTCGCCAAGGAGCTGGCCGAAAGCGGCAGCATTTCGCTATCCTGCCGGTTGCTCAAGAAGAAGGAATGACCTTGCAAACGCACCCTGCCGTTCAAGCCGAAATGGAACGCAATTTCGGCGCCATTGCCGATCTGGTCCACCTCCATGCGCAACACACGCCCGACCACGCCGCGCTGGCCGATGCCGGGCGCACGCTGGACTACCACGCACTCGACGCGCTCATGGACCGCGTCGCGGCCAGCCTGCAGCGCGACGGGCTCCAGCCCGGCGATGCCATCGCCATCTGCGCCTCGTCGTCGGTGAACTACGCGGCGGTGTTCCTGGGCGCGCTGCGCGCGGGCGTCGCGGTGGCCCCGCTGGCGCCCGGCTCCACGCCCGCCAGCCTGGCCCGGATGATCGAGGACGCCGATGCGCGCATCCTGTTCAGCGACGCCTCGGCCGCCGAGGTGATCGGCCCCGCGAAGGAAGGCGGCATTGCACGCATTGCGCTCGACGGCTCGAACGTGGGCCGCGACTTCGAAGGCTGGCTCGCGCCGGCAGGTGTGCAGCCCAAGGCCGTGGAGACGCAGCCTTCGTGGCCCTTCAACATCATCTATTCGTCGGGCACCACGGGCGAGCCCAAGGGCATCGTGCAGGGCCACGGCATGCGCTGGGCCCACGTACAGCGCGGCGCCAAATACGAATACGGTCCCGACACCGTCACGCTGCTGTCGACGCCGCTGTACTCCAACACCACGCTGGTGGTGTTCTTCCCCACCATCGCCTTCGGCGGCTGCGTGGTGCTGATGCCCAAGTTCGACGCGCTCGGCTACCTGCAGCTGGCCGAGCAACGCCGCGTGACGCACACCATGCTCGTGCCGGTGCAGTACCAGCGGTTGATGGCGCATCCGCGCTTCGACGCGCACGACCTGTCCTCCTACAAGTTCAAGTTCAGCACCAGCGCGCCCTTCAACGCCGCGCTCAAGGCCGACGTGCTCAAGCGCTGGCCCGGCGGGCTGATCGAGTTCTACGGCATGACCGAGGGCGGCGGCACCTGCATCCTGGAGGCGCACCTGCACCCGACCAAGCTGCACACGGTGGGCCAGCCCGCCGAGGGCAGCGACATCCGCCTGATCGACGAGGAAGGCAACGAGCTGCCGCGCGGCAACACCGAGGTGGCCGGCGAGGTGGTGGGCCACTCGGGCGGCATGATGACCGGCTACCACCGCCAGCCCGAGAAGACGCGCGAGGCCGAATGGTTCGACGCCACCGGCAAGCGCTTCATCCGCACCGGCGACGTAGGGCGCTTCGACGCCGACGGCTTCCTCACGTTGTTCGACCGCAAGAAGGACATGATCATCAGCGGCGGCTTCAACATCTACCCGAGCGACCTCGAGGCCGTGCTGCGCGGCCATGCGGCGGTGGCCGACGTGGCGGTGATCGGAGTGCCGTCGGAGCAATGGGGCGAAACGCCGGTGGCCTTCGTGGTGCGCCGCGAGGGCGACAGCACAACCGAGGACGCGCTGCTGCAATGGACCAACGCCCAGCTCGGCAAGACGCAGCGCCTGGCACGTCTCTCCTTCATCGAGGAGCTGCCGCGCAGCGCCATCGGCAAGGTGCTCAAGCGCGAACTGCGTGAACGCGGTGGATGAAATCCCTTCGCGGTCAGTTGGTCTTTTTCTGGATGCTTCTGTTCGGCATGTGCGCCGCCCTGGCCGTGGTGATGCTCACGCTCTACCGAAGCAGTGCCGGCGCGCAGGTGGCTGCGGGGCGCGCTGCGACCGAGCAGTCGTGCCGCGCGATCGCGGCGCGCTATGCCAGGTCGGCGGCCGCACCTTCCTCGGCGCAGCCGCAGGTCGATCTGCTGCAAGTGCTGCTGCAGCTGGTGCTGATCGAGGCGCCCCATGTCGAGGGCGGCGTGTGGCAGGCCGCCGGCGGACAGCTGGCCTATGCCTACCCCACCTACGAAGGCAGCGGCGTCAAGCGCGACGTGCCCGTGGCCGAGCAGCCGCTGATCGCCGAGATGGCACAGCTCGCGGCGCGCACCCGGCAGCCGCAGACCGATGTGGTGCGCGGCAGCCGTGAGGCGCTGATCGTCTCGGCCTGCCCGCTGGCCGCGCCGGGCAACGACCTGGCGGCGTGGACCATGACTCGCACCAGCAGCGGCGCGCTGGCCGCGCAGGACAGCCTGCGCACCGGCCTGAGCGTCCTGCTGGCGCTGGTGCTGGCATCGGGCCTTTGGCTTGGCTTCATCCTTCGACGCGGACTGCGCCATGTGCAGCGCCTCGAAACCCGGCTCGCGCAGGCCGATGCGGACGGCGATGCCATGCCCGAGCTGCCGCGCACCGGCGTGCACGAACTCGACCGCATCGTCGACGGCTTCAACCGCTACCGCCTGCGCTTCGAGGAGGCGCGCATGAACGTGCGGGCGGCCGCTCAGCAGCACAGCCGCGACCAGCGCCTGGCGGCGCTCGGCCGCATGACCGGCGGCATCGCCCACGAGATCCGCAACCCGATCGCCACGATGCGGCTGAAGGCCGAGAACGCGCTGGCCGCCGCGCCCGAGCGGCAGGGCCAGGCGCTGCAGGTCATCGTCGGGCAGATCGACCGGCTCGACGGCCTCGTGCAAAGCCTGCTCGCGCTAGTGCAGCCGGTAGCCCTCGCACCGGCCGAGGTGGCGCTTCATCGCTGGCTCGAAGAGCGCGTGGCCGCCGTCGCGCCGAAGGCAGCGGCGGGCGGCGTGCAGATCTCGCTGCATCACGACTTGCCCGCCAGCGCCGTGTTCGACCCGGTACACCTTGCGCGCGCCGTCGACAACCTGCTCGACAACGCCGTGCGCCATGCGCCGCGCGGCGGCCACGTGGTGCTGGCCGTCGTGCAGCCCGATGCGCGCATGCTGCTCATCCGCGTGGACGACGACGGCCCGGGCGTACCCGAACCGCTGCAGGCCAGCCTCTTCGAGCCCTTTGCCACCGGCCGCGCCGACGGCACCGGGCTGGGCCTGGCGCTGGCACGCGAAGTGGCGCTGGCGCACGGCGGCGAGCTGCATCATGTGCCCATGCAACCGGGCACCCGCTTCGAACTGGAGCTTCCGTGGCGCACCTCCTGATCGTCGACGACGACAACGCCTTCCGCGACACGCTCGCCGAAACGCTGCAGGGCCTCGGCCACGGCGTGGTGGCGACGGCCAGCGGCGCCGAGGCGCTGGAAACGCTGTCGTCGTCGCGCGAGCGCTTCGACGCCGTGTTCCTCGACCACCGCATGGCCGGCATGGATGGCCTGCAGACACTCGCAGCCATGCAGGCCAGGCTCGTGCGCCTGCCGCCGGTGATCGTGCTCACGGCGTTCGCGAGCGCGGGCAACACCATCGAGGCGATGCGCCTGGGCGCCTTCGATCACCTGGCCAAGCCGATCAGCCGCGAGGCGGTGCGCGAGGTGCTGGAACGCGCGCTGCAGCAGCACGCGGCAGCGTCGCCCTCCGGCGTGCCGCAGGACGGCGACGGCAGCAACCTGATCGGCCCGAGCCACGCGATGCGCGAGGTGCACAAGCGCATCGGCCTGGCCGCCGCCAGCGCGATGCCGGTGCTGGTCCTCGGCGAAACCGGCACCGGCAAGGAAATGGTGGCGCGCGCGCTGCACCGCCATTCGGCCCGCGCCGGCCGGCCCTTCGTGGCCGTCAACTGCTCGGCGATTCCGAAGGAGCTGCTCGAAAGCGAACTCTTCGGCCACGTGCGCGGCGCCTTCACCGGCGCGAGCGGCGAACGCCCCGGCTGCTTTCGCGCGGCCGATGGCGGCGTGCTGCTGCTCGACGAGATCGGCGACATGGCACTGGACGTGCAGGCCAAGATCCTGCGTGCGTTGCAGGAGGGCGAGGTCACGCCGCTGGGCAGCCACCGGACGGTGAAGGTCGACGTGCGCGTGATCGCCGCGACGCACGCCGGCGGTGCGCCCTCCACGGCACGCTGGCACGACCACCGCCTCTTCGTGCTGCTCGCCTGCGCCTTCCTGTTCCACCTGGCCAATGCCGCGATGCTCACGCTGGTGGCGCAGAAGGTCGGCACGCAGTCCGGCAGCTCGGCCACGCTGTGGCTCTCGGGCGGCGTGATCGTCACGCAGCTGGTGACCATCCCGATCGGCCTCGCGGTCGGTCGCTGGGCGCCGCGGCTCGCGCGCAAGCCGATCTTCCTGGTCGGCTTCGCGGTGCTGCCGGTGCGCGGGCTGCTCTACCTGCTGGCCGACAGCCCTGCCGCGCTGCTGGCGCTGCAGGTGCTCGACGGCATCGGCGCGGCCGTCTTCGGCGCCATGTTCACACTGATGATCGGCGACCTGACGCGCGGCAGCGGCCACTTCAACTTTGCGCTCGGCCTCGGTGGGGCCTGCGTGGGGCTGGGCGCTGCGCTCAGCAACCTGGTCGCGGGCACGGTCGCGCACCTGGCCGGCTACGGCACGGCATTTGTCATGCTCGCGGGCATTGCGGCCGGGGCCCTGACGCTGTTTGCCCTGGCAATGCCCGAAACTCGCCACCGGCCTCGTTCTTCTCCCGCGAGCGCGCCGGCCGCCTCCGCCCTGACCACCACCGCCCCATGACCAAAGATACTGCGCCCGTCCTGCCTCCTGCCGCCCCCGACGACAACGCCCCGTTGCCGCACGAAAGCGGCGGCAATGGCCTGCTCTGGGTGCTGCTGGTGGTGGCTGTGGCGTTCGCCTTCTTGCGGCCGCGCGCACCGATGGACTGGCTCCAGCTGGTCGACTGGCAGACCGTGGGAGCCCTGGCCGGGCTGCTCGCGATCACGCAGGGGGTGGAGAGGAGCGGCATGCTGCAATCGGCCGCGCAGCGCCTGCTCGCACGCACCACCAACCTGCGCCAGCTCGCGCTGCTGCTCAGCGCCACCGCCGCCGTGCTGTCAGCGCTCGTCACCAACGACGTGAGCCTGTTCCTGCTGGTGCCGCTCACGCGCGTGCTGGCCACGCAGGCGCACCTGCCGCTGGCGCGGCTGGTGGTGCTGGAAGCGCTGGCGGTGAACGCGGGCTCTGCCCTCACGCCCATCGGCAATCCGCAGAACCTGTACCTGTGGCACCGCACCGGCGAGAGCTTCGGCGGCTTCATGGCCATGATGGCGCCCACGGTGCTCGTCATGCTGCTCTGGCTGGTCGTGGCCGTGTGGCTGCTGGCGCCGCGAACGCCGATCGCGCTCAAGCCCGCCGCCGAGCCTGCCGCGGTGCGACCGCGCCTGCTGGCGTTGTCGGGCGTGCTGTTCGTGGGCTTCGTCGTCGCACTCGACCGGCACTGGCTGCTGGCGGGCCTGGCGGTGGTGTTCGGCGCCTACCTGCTGTTCCAGCGCCGCGTGCTGCGCGATGTCGACTGGGCGCTGCTGGCGATCATCGCGCTGATGTTCGTCGACCTGCGCCAGCTCGCCGAGCTGCCGGCCGTGGCCGCGACCGTGGGACGGTGGCCGATTGCCGAAGGCTGGCGCGCGTACTTCGCGGCCATCGTCACCTCGCAATTCATCAGCAACGTGCCGGCAACCATCCTGCTGGACCGCTACGTGCACGACCTGCCCGCGCTCGCGGCCGGCGTGAGCGTGGGCGGCTTCGGCTGCGTGCTGGGCTCGCTGGCCAACCTGATCGCGCTGCGGCTGGCCAAGGTGCCGCACGGGCTGCGCGAGTTCCACCGCATCAGCATTCCGTTTCTGATCGTGTGCGCGGCGTCGGCGGTGCTGCTGCGGCTCGGTTGATGGCGCCGCGCACGCCTTCAGGAGCCTGAAGGCCGTCAGCTGGCGCGTCGAAGAGGCTGCACGGAGAATACGCAAGAACATGCACGTCCCTGCCTCTTCCCCGCCGACGAGCCACGCACTCTCGCTGCGCAACTACGGCGACTCGCACGGCAGCCACGCGCACGATCATTTCCAGGTGCTGATCGGCCTCGACGGCGTGCTGGAGATCGAAGTGGAAGGCCGCGGTGCCGGCATCGGCGTGGGCGAGGCGCAGGTGGTCGCACCCGGCGACCGGCACGACTTCAGCGCGCGCAAGCAAGGCAGCGTGTGCCTGGTGCTCGACACCACACACGCGGCATGGGCCCGCTGCGCCGAGCGCGCACCGCCCGGTGCGCCGCAGCTGCACACGCTGGCGCGCTACCTGGCGCAATGCCTGCGGCAGCCGCAGGCCTCGGCCCTGGCCCTGCAGAACGGCCCCGCGCTGCTGCTGGAGGCCTGGAACCCCGCGCCGCCCTCTCATGCGGATTCACGCCGCCGTCGCATCGACTGGCCTGTGCTCGCCGACTGGGCCCGCGCCCGCTGGCACGAGCCGCTGGGCGTGACCGACCTGGCCGGTGCCGCCTGCCTCAGCCCGAGCCAGTTCGCGCAGCGCTGCCGCGACGAACAGGGCATGGGCGCGATGCACTGGCTGCGCTCGCTGCGGCTGGCGCATGCACGCGAGCTGCGGCTCGGCGGAATGAGCGTGGCCGAAACGGCGCGCCTAACGGGCTATCGCTCGCCATCGGCTCTGACCGCCGCATTGCGTCGCTGATCCCCCGCCTTTCTCCCTCCCCCCGCTGGGGGAGGGCCGGGGTGGGGGCACGGCGGCGTCGAAAACGGCGCAGCACCCGCTCCAAGGCCTGCCCCATCCCGACCTTCCCCCAGAGGGGGAAGGAGCAGGAGAGCAAACCGTCGTTACGCGACGACGAACCGTCATTGCACGACGACCTCATCGCGTAGCCTCGGCGTCCATGTCGTCGACCGTCTACGCCCTTCTCGCCATCGCGCTCTGGACCACACTCGCCTCGCTCGGCACGGCCTTGTCCCACCTGCCCCCGTTCCTGCTCACCGGCCTCGCGCTCATCATCGGCAGCGTGCCGAGCTGGCCGCTCGTGCTGCGCGACCGCCGCGCCTGGAGGGTGCCGCCGCGCACGCTGGCGCTGGGCATCTACGGCTTGTTCGGCTATCACTTCCTGCTGTTCATCGCGCTGCGCTACGCCCCGCCGGTCGAGGCCAACCTGGTCAACTACCTGTGGCCGCTGCTCATGGTGGTGTTGGCGCCGGTGCTGCTGCCGGGCGTTTCGCTGCGGCCGCTGCACCTGGTGGCGGGCTTGCTGGGCTTCGCAGGCGCGGCTGCCGCGATCCTCGGCGCAAGGGTTGGCGCCACGGCCGTCGCCGGCTACTGGGGCTTCCTGCCGGCGCTGGCCTCGGCTTTCGTCTGGGCCAGCTACTCGCTGTGGACGAAGCGCGTCGCGGCCTTCCCGACCTCGGCGATCGGGCTGTTCGGGCTGGTCTCGGGCCTGCTCTCGCTGGCCTGCCATGCGGTGCTCGAACCTTCCGTGACGCTGTCGGGCCGCGACTGGCTGCTGCTCGTGCTGTGCGGCCTCGGTCCGCTGGGCGCGGCCTTCTTCGTGTGGGACATGGCGCTCAAGCGCGGCGACGCGCGGCAGATCGGCATCCTGAGCTATATCACGCCGCTGGGCTCGACTGCGCTGCTGCTGCTCGTCACCGGCAGGCCGCTGACCTGGACCATCGTGCTCGCGGCCTGGCTCATCATCTCGGCCGCAATCATGGGCACCCGCGCACGCTGAATCAGGCTGTATCCGACGGATTGCCCGCTTTTTTCTGGCTAGAGTGGGGGCCAAGGAAAAAAAGGAGCCAATTCCCATGGACAGCAAGAACAAGAGCGAGGATTTCGAGATCACGCCCAAGCTGGTGTTCGACCTGAACCTGGCGCTGTACCTCGACCTCGTGGCCGCGCTGGAGGGCGCGGGCGCCGTCACCTACCGCCAGATGGCGGCCCGGGTGCTGAACATCAGCATGGACGCGCGCAGCGACGGCGAAACCGGCCTGTCGACGGTGCTCGAAGGCATCGCCAAGGGTTTCGCCGGCCACGGCGAAGGGCTGTCGATCGAGCTGCTGAAGGCCGCGCGCGGCCTGCGCGAGGACGAGGCGATGGGCGACATTCCCATGCGCCCCGACGAAAACTGAGCGCAGGCTATTTGTAGTCGAGGGTGAAGGTGGCCGTGCCGTCCGCACGCCCCGGCGTCACCTTGTTGCCCGTCTGGTAGTAGCGCGCGGTGTACGGCAGCACATAGTCGCCATTCTTCGACGGGCCGACCAGCGTGTCTTCGCCGAACTTCACCGGCACGCCCTGGTTGTCGACCACCTGGATGCCCACGCCAGTGGCGGTGCCCGAGCCGCCCTGGGTGATCTTCAGGACGCCCTGTTCGTTCGACGGGTCCTGCGTCGCATCCATCCGCAGGTAGACGGTGTTCTGCGTGTTCTGCCCGGCCTGGCAGCTGAGCTTGATGTTGAAGTTGCGGTCGCCGGTGGTGGAGCCCCTGCCCTTGAAGTTGCTCTGGGGCACCCTCCCGAACTGCACCGAAACGTTCCGGGAGCCCAGGTCCACCGAGCATGACGGCGCGGCGATGGTGATGCCATTGCCGGAGAGCACGGTAGTCAGCATCGACACACCGTCGCCGTCACCGTAGTAGCGGGTATAGGTCCCCGAGGCCAGTGCCCCGTTTCCTGTAGCGGCCGCTGTTTTTATCAGCTCGACCTGGAACTGCGTTCCCAGCGGAAAGTAGATGTAGAAGGGTCCACGCGGAAGCCGGTGCGGGTAGTTCACGGTCAAGGTTGCGTCGATCACTCGCGACAAGCGGATGCCGATACCTGGCACCGCCGTCGAGTAGGTCGTCGGATCGCTCGGCATCGGTGCTCCCAGCAGCATCTCCCCGATGAGCGTGCCGCCGCCCCGGGTGCAGTCGAACATGTACTCCGACGTGCCCCTGGTTGGAATAGGAAACACCTTCCTCGCAATCACGGCTCCGACAGGCAGATCATTGGAAATGATCACTTTGCCCATGTCCATGGTGATGAACTTCTCCGTCGCACCTGGGTAGCGCGTGCACGCCGCCCAGGCGCCTTGCGCGCCGAGCAGCGCCGCCGCTGCTGCAACGGCGATACGCATGAGGCCAGAAGAAATGCTGTGGCTCATTCCGTTCCCTTTGGTTGTTTGTCGTTTGGCGTGGGAGCGGTTGTGGTGGTATCGCATTGCCCGCTCAGCTCGCGGATCGGCGGTGGGTTCTTTTCTTCGGGAAGGCTGTAGGACACGACACACTGGTCGGCCTTGCCAGCCCCCCACCGCACGGTCAGGCGGCCGGTGCTGCCCGCGCCGGTGACGAAAGCCTGCCCCTCGGGACCGACCACGCCGACTTCCTGGCCCGCCTCGTTCTCGACCTTCGAGCCCAGGGGCAGCATGCGGCCGCCCGGATCGGTCAGCGTCATCAGCAGGCGGAAGCCCACCGAGGTCTCGAACTTCGCGTGCACCACGGCGCCGCGCGTGGGCACCACCTCGGTCGCGGCGTTCTTCACTTCCACCGTGTCGCCGAGATCGGCCGTGCGGATGGCCAGGCGGTTCAGGCGGTACGGCGTCAGGTTGGGAACGACGGCATTGCCGGCCCGGTCGGTTGCCACGCCGGGCTGCGACTCGAAGCCCACGCCCTGCGCCCCTGGCGCCCGCACCAGCGCCACGGTTTCGCCGAGCGGCTGCGACAGCGTGACGCCGCCGCCATGGAACAGCACCCCACCGGCCATGCCGAAGGTGCTTTGGCCATAGCCGCGGCCCATCGAGTGGCCGACGTCGAAACGCCCGACCGGCGACAGGTAGCTCGCACCCGCGCTGCCGCTGTCGCTACCGCCCCGGTTCGCATGGCCGGCCGTCACGTTGTAAGTCAGGCGGCTGTCTTCGAAGGCCGAGCCATAGACGCTGGCCTGCTGGTTGACGCGGCTGCTGCCGTCGCGGGTCACGGCGTACTGGGCGCTGGCGCGGGTGTCGCCGAGCGGAACGGTCAGCGTGAACATGATCTGGCGGCTAGCCGGCCGGTTCAGGCTGGTGGTGTGGTTGTAGAACACGCTGTAGCCGAACTGCTTGTAGTTGCCCGAGTAGCCCAGCTGCACCAGCCGGTCCTTGGCAGCGGTGCCCCAGTAGCTCTGCTGGCGTGCGGACGCGTACACCGTGCCCTGGTCGCCGAGTTGCTGCGAGAGTTCGAAGCGCACCTCGTTGCGGCGGCTGTTGAACGATTCGAAGGGTTGCAGGTCCTGCATCTGCACCGCCTCCTGGAAGGTGCGGTAGCCGCTGGTCGAATAGCGGTAGCCGGCCACGCGGAAATTGGTGCCCGAATCGAGAAAGGCTTTCGAATAGAGGAAGCGCAGCGATTGCCCGCCGTATGTCCTCACGCCTTGGGCGCGGGTGCGGTCGGTGGTGCGCGCGCTCGACAAGTCGACCGACACGGCCCCGAAATCGCGCAGGTTCTTGCCCACGCCCACGAGCAGCGACTGGTACATGTTCGCCATCAGCGCGCCGCCGTAGAGCGAGAACTCGTTGCCCAGGCCGCGCGCCAGCGTCGCCTGCATGAAAGACGGCTGCGAGAGGGAACGCCGCATGCCCGGTGTGCCGCCGTGATAGCCGTTGCGGTATTTGCCCGCGGTGGCCGAATAGCGCCAGGTACCTTCGCGCAGCAGCGTGGGCACGGCCGAGAAGGCCTGGGTGTACCGGGTCTGCCGGCCGTCGGCCTCGACGATGGTCACCTC
Organism: Variovorax sp. Varisp85; assembly: GCF_047304045.1. NCBI lineage: Bacteria > Pseudomonadati > Pseudomonadota > Betaproteobacteria > Burkholderiales > Comamonadaceae > Variovorax > Variovorax sp. Varisp85. Next base: position 22,319 of record NZ_JBGLYN010000031.1, on the reverse strand, counting down.
GAGGTCGCCGCTCGACGCGGTCGGATAGAGGTCGTCGATGACGAACGGGCCCGGCGCCACGAAGGTGCTGTAGACGACATAGCCGTTCTGGCGCACCGTGACGCGTGCGTTGGTCTGCGCCACGCCGCGGATGGTGGGCGCATAGCCTTGCTGGCTGTCGGGCAGCATCGCATCGTCGGACGACAGCTGCACACCGCGAAACGGCAGGCTGTCGAAGAAGTTGCCCGGCGTGTTGCCGTCGCCGATCAGCAGCCGGCCGTGGATGGAGGCGAGGTCGCGTTGCGCGTAGGTGCTGATGCCCTGCCAGCGGCTGCGGCCGTCGATGCCCCGGTTGTAGGTCGAGAAGTGGCGCAAGCGCCAGTCGCCGTGGTTGAAGCCGGCGCGCAGGCCCGCGAACAGGGTGTTGCGCTGGAGGATGTTCCTGTTGCGATCGGCAAAGGGGTTGCCGTCGAACACGTTCTGCGGCACCGCAAAGGGGTTGGCATCGTTGCGGTAGCGGTTGCCGCTGTAGCGCGCGAAATTCAGCTGGTAGTCGAACATGCCGGCGGTGATGCCCCTGTCCCATTTCTCGGGACCGACCGCGCCGCGCGCCGAGCGCTTCAGCGCCGCCTGCGGAATGCTGACGAACAGGCGCTGCTTGCCGCCGTCGTAGGTGAACGCCGCATCGGGAATGGTCGCAGCCAGGTCGACGCAGGCATCTTCCGCAACGTTCGCCAACGCGGGGAACACCGCCACGTTGACACCCCAGTCGTCGAGCATGGGGCGCGTGAGGCAGGGCACGGCGTCGTTCCTCCCATTCTTCTCGACGAAGCGGATTTCGGTCTGTCCGGCGCCGCGTTCGTTGAGCGACACGTCGACCATGTACTTGCCGGCCAGCACGCGGTTGCCGAAGGAGAAAAGCGACAGGTCCGCATGCGGCTGGTCGCCGCCGATGCCGAGGAACTCTTCATTGAAGCTGGAGCCGGCCACCTGCTGCTGCGCATGGCCGGGCAGGCCCACGGCGCCCAGCAAGGCGGCGCATATCGTCGGCCGGAACAGCGCGTGGAAAGCGGGTGAGCAACGCATGGCGGTTCATCCCTCGCGTCTCAAGGCTTCGCACTGCGCGCGGGCAGCGGGACCGGCTCGGCCTGCACGGCCACCGGCTCGGCACCTGCGGGCACCTTGACGAACTCTTCGGGCGACTCGCCGCCGTAGTCGTTGAGCGTGGTGAAGTTGACCTGGACCGCCTGCGGCGTCTTCACGGCGCTCAGCGGATACGCCATTTCGCCGAACGGCGGCACCATGTCGGCATTGATCAGCTGCTGGCCGTCGTTGACGTTCAGCGCGGTGAAGGTCACGTGATAGGCCGTGGGGTTGCCGACCTTGAGCACGGCGCCCTGCCCCTGCGCACCGGCGCCGACCGCCCACTTGAGCTGGGCGCGCGATTCCTCGGGCTTGCCCGCGAGCTTCGCAGGCCGGTAGAACAGCTTGATGCGGCTGCGCACCGCAATCTGCAGCACGTTTTCTTCCTTCGGCTTCTCGGGAATCTCCTTGACGTTGAGCCAGAACACCGACTCGCGGTCGGCCGGCAGTTCGCCGCCCACTCGCATGATGCGCAGGATGTTTTCCATGCCGGGGTCGAGCCGCGACAGCGGCGGCGTGACGAGCAGCGGGGTCTTGTTCCTGCCTTCGCCGGCATCGATCCAGGCCTGGACCACGTAGGGCGTGGTGCCGGTGTTCTTCACCGGAATGGAAGCTTCGCGGTCCTTTTCACCGAGGATCACGCGGGTGCCGCCGAGCATCACGCCCGCGCCGGCCGGCCACTGGAGACCCAGCATCAGCAGGACGGCAAGAGCCCAGCGGAAGCGATTGTTGCTGCACATGAGAAAAAGTCCTTGGCGCGAGCGAGATGCGCAACGCACGCACCCCGGCACGGCGGCGCATCGCGGCACCGCCGAGAAAACGGGAAAGAGGGAAATGCCGGCGCCGGCCGGGGACGCGGGGTCCGGGCTCGGCGCCGGCGAAGGGGGCTACTTACTTGTAGGCAACCGTGAACTGCGCGACCGAGTTGGCCGGGCCGACCGTCACGGCCGTGCGGGTCGCGACGTACGCAGCCTGGAACTTCAGCGAGTTGTCACCGAGGCCCAGGACGTATTCGCCGGACGGCGAACCCAGCGCGATCTTGGTGCCGGCGGAATCGCCAAGCTCGATCGCCACGCCCGAAGCCGCGCCCACGCCCACCTGGCCAGAGTTGGCCACGCGCAGATAGCTGGCGTCGTCGAGGTCGGCGGTGCCCGAGAAGGTCACGGTCGCACCCTTGGCGGTCGCGCCGCAACCCAGCAGGTCGATCGTGAAGTGGGCGGGCGTGGACTTCTTGCCGATCGTCGCGGTGCTCACGGGCGGCGTACCGCTGACAGTGCCGAACACGGTGCGCGAAACCTTGCCCAGCGGCACGGTCATGTTCTGGCTGTTGGGCGAAATCGAGCAAGGCGCGTCGACGATCTCGCCGGTGAAGTTGACGGTGCCGTCCGCGGCGAAAGCGCCTTGCGACAGCATGCCGGCCACGGCCAGCGTTGCGAGTTTGACGAAGATGGTCTTTGGCATTTGCGTTCCCTGAGTATTGATATGACTATGTAACTACCTGCATTTCGGCAAGGCAGCCGCAGTCTAGGGACTCAAAAACGCAAAATGGGTGAAGTTAGTGGAGTTAACTATAGTTAATAGTCTCTTTCGAATAACCGTGAAATAAACCCCCGCTACTGGAAATCGGGACGCTATTCGTCAGTCACCTGCAGCACCAGCTTGCCGAAGTTCTCTCCGGCGAACAGCTTGTTGAGCGATTCCGGGAAGGTGTCCAGGCCCTTCACCACGTCTTCCTTGCTCTTCATGCGCCCGTCTTTCAGGTAGCCGGCCATTTCGGCGACGGCGATGTGATAGCGGTCGGCGTAGTCGAACACCACGATGCCTTCCATGCGCGCGCGGTTGACCAGCAGGCTCAGGTAATTCTTCGGGCCGGCCGCCGGCATGCTGTTGGCGTTGTTGTACTGGCTGATGGCGCCGCAGATGATGATGCGGGCCTTGCGCGCGAGCCGCGCCAGCACCATGTCGAGGATCTCGCCGCCGACGTTGTCGAAGTAGATGTCCACGCCCTTCGGGCAATGAGCCTTGAGGCCTTCGCGCACTGCACCGGCGCCGGCCTTGTAGTCGATGCAGGCGTCGAAGCCCAGCTCCTTTACCACCCAGTCGCACTTGGCGGCGCCGCCGGCAATGCCGACCACGCGGCAGCCCTTGATCTTGGCCAACTGGCCCACGGTCTGGCCCACGGCGCCGGCCGCGCCGGAAACCACCACCGTTTCACCGGCCTTGGGCATGCCCACGTCCATCAGGCCGAAGTAGCCAGTCATGCCGGGCATGCCCAGCACGTTGAGCCACTGGGTGATGGTGCCCACGCGCAAGTCGATCTTCACCAGGCCGTTGCGCTTGACTTGGTCTTCGGGGATCAGGATGTATTCCTGCACGCCCAGCGTGCCGTACACGGTGTCGCCCACCGCGAACTGCGGGTTCTTGGAGGCAATGACGCGGCCGACGCCGCCGGCGCGCATCACTTCGTCGATGCCCACGGGCGGGATGTAGCTCTTGGCGTCGTTGAGCCAGCCGCGCATGGCCGGGTCGAGCGACAGCGACAGCGTCTTGACCAGCATGCCGCCCTCGGCCGGCTCGCCGACGGGTTCGGTGGTGAATTTCCAGTTCTCGCGCGTGGCCGCGCCTTCGGGACGTTTGGCGAGGCGGACCTGGTGGTTGGTGAGGGGGCTGCTCATGGTGTCTCCTTGACCTTGAATGCCGGACGCTGGCACGGAGGCGCATCGTAGCCGCGGGCCACAGGCGCGCTGGTAGCGCAGGCGACAGCACCCGCCGGCCCGCCAGCTCCGCCGGGCGTCAGGCCAGCCGGACGACGATCTGCAGCCCGGGCTCGGCGTTGCGCACGGTCAGCTCGCCGCCGTGCGCTTCGGCGATCAGCCTGCACAGGTACATGCCAAGGCCAACGCCGCCGGTGGCGCGCGCCCGCGCGCCGTCGGTGCGGTAGAAGGGTTCGGTCAGGCGCCCGAGCTGTTCGACGTCCACGCCGGGGCCGTGGTCGCGCACCTCGATCTCGATGCCCTGCTTCTTGCCGTCGAGTACCGCGCGCAGCGACACGCACGGCGGCCGCGGTGCGTCGGCGCTGTAGCGCAGCGCGTTGTCCAGCAGGTTGCGCACCAGCAGGCGGATGCGCATGCGGTCGACGGCATGCGGCGGCAGGCCATCGGCCAGGTCGAGGTGCACGTGCTGCGCACCAGGCATCTCGGCCACGATCTCGCGGATCAGCGCCGCCAGGTCGACCGGCTCGCGCAGCAGCGCCACGTGCGGGCTCGCGAGGCGTTCGCTTTCGAGCAGGTCGCTGATGAGGTCACGCATCTCGTTCAAGTCACGCAGCAGTGCCTCGCGCTCTGCCTGGCCTTCGGGCGTAGCCGGCAGCAGCTCGGCATTGAGGCGCGCGCGCGTGAGCGGCGAGCGCAGTTCGTGGCTCAGCGCGAGCAGCAGGCCGCGCTTGGCATCGAGCATCGCCTGGATGTCGTCGGCCATGGTGTTGATGTGCTGCGCGAGGTCGCCCAGGTCGTCGTTGCGGCGCACCGGAATGGGCTGTGTGAACTCGCCGCGGCCGAAGCGCTGCGCGCCTTCGCGGATGTCGATCAGCGGCCGCAGCAGCCGGCTCACGTAGGCATATGCCAGCAGCACGCAGGACAGCAGCACGCCCAGCGTGGCCCAGCCGATGACCCGCGGCGCGAGCTGCCAGAGCTTGGGCGCCCAGCCGAAGATCACGCGGTGTCCGTCGGTAGTGGGTCGGATGAACCACTTGTCGCCTCCGAACGCCTCTTCGCGGTCGTGCATCCAGCCGCCCGGGCTGCTCGCGCCGCGGGGGTTGGAGTCCCAGTTGACCTTGGGGCCGACGATGCGGATGGTGATCGGCAGCCGCGCCACCAGCGCCTGCGCCCGCGCCACGTCGGGCGGCGTGCCGATCTCCGCGACCAGGCGGTCGGTGTAGTCCGTGAGCATCGGCTTGGCGGCCTCGGCCCAGCCGGTGGAAAAAGACTTCTTCATGCCGACCATGAAGACCGCCGCCATCACCAGCGCGAGCATCACGAACATCATCACCAGCCGTATGCGCAGCGAGCGGCGCCAGCGGCGCTTGCCCTGCACCTTCTCGTGCCACTGGGCATGCCATTGCCTGTGCAGCTCGTCACGGCGGCAGGCCATTTCGCGCCACGCCTTGCGCAAACCTCCCCGGCGAGATCTCATGCGAGCTCGCTGCGCGCAACCGCCAGCGCGTAGCCGGCGTTGCGCAGTGTCTTGATGCAGTCCAGTGGCTCGAGCTTCTTGCGCAGCCGGCTCACCACGATGTCGACCGCACGCGTGTAGAGCTCGGCCTCGTGGCCACGCAGGCGGTTGAGGATGTCGTCGCGGCTGAACACCTTGCCGGGCTCGGCCGCCAGCAACGCCAGCAGTTCGAACTCGGTGCCGGTGAGCTCCACGCGCTCGCCGTGGCGCAGCACCTGGCGTCGGTCGAGGTCGATAGCCAGGCCGTCGAACACGCGATGCTGCGTGCCGTTGGCCACTGCCTGCGGCGCGGCGCTGCGCTGGCGGCGCAGGATGGTCTGCACGCGCGCCACCAGTTCGCGCGGCTCGAACGGCTTGGGCACGTAGTCGTCGGCGCCGAGTTCGAGGCCGACCACGCGGTCCATGACCTCGCCGCGCGCGGTGAGCATCACGATGGGAATGTCGCTTTCCTTGCGGATCTCGCGGCACAGCTCGAAGCCGTCCATCTCGGGCAGCATGACGTCGAGGATGGCGGCGTCGTAGGTGCCGGCACGCAACTTTGCGAGGCCTTCGCTCGGGCGAACGGCGCTTTCCAGTGTGCAGCCGAAGCGTGCGAAGTAGGTGGTCAGCGGCGCGGCGAGATGTTCGTCGTCGTCGATCAGCAGGATGCGCGGCATGGCGGGATTGTGCCTCCGGACAAGAAGGTGGCGAATGACCTCGCTGACCATCAGACCCGCCGGCATCGCAGCGCCCAGGTCAGGCCCGTCACGAGGATGGAAAGCAGCAGCGCGTGGTAGACCACGTCGGGCACCGTGCGCGGGCCGATGCCCGCGATGATGGTGCCGAGCCCGACCAGCGTGCCCAGCAGCGCGAAGCCCTGGCCGAAGATGGCCGCGCGGCGCGCATGGTGGGGCCGCAGCCAGGTCTCGACCGAGGCCAGCACCAGCACGGCGGCGATCACCGCCTCTGCGGTGCGGGCTGCCGAATGCGCGTAGCCGGGCGCGAGGAACCCCGCATGCACCATCGACGCGATGCCCAGCGCGAGCGCCTCTGTCAGCATCCATGCGCGCGCGGCAGGCGCGTGCATGGCATAGGAAGCGCCGCCGTCGCGGCTCACCATGGATCAGCCTTGCCGATGCGGCCCAGGTGCGTGGCGGCGAAGCCGGTCGCGTATTTGAGCCCGTAGCCGAGCGCGTGGTCCATGCCGATGTGGGCCAGCCAGATCAGGCTGCCGGCCACCGCCCACGGCATGGCCGCGAACACGCCGAGCGCCAGCAGCAGCACCGGGCCGACGTACGAGTGCGCGGCGTTGTAGAGCGCCGCTCCCGTGCGCGGTCCCGCGAGGTAGCCCAGCAGCGACAGATCGGGCGCGAGCAGCCACAGCGCGAACACGCCCCAGCCCGCCCCGAACCGGGCGTAGGCGGCGAGCGCCACGCCCAGCACCACTGCGCCTTCGAGGCGCAGCAGGGTGCGCACGCCGCCCGCGGCTACCGCCGCGGCCTCTTCGGGAGACACCGTGGAACCGGCTTCGCCGGGCCACTGGTGTCGCCCCCGGAGAGGGGGGTGGCGCAGCGACACGAAGTGCGCAAAACCTGGAGGTGAGCCGGGTTCAGCCACGGTGACTCCAGCGGCGGCCGCCGCGCTCCATGAAGTCGCGTACCTTCTGCTGTTGCGCCGCATTCAGGTTGTCATAGAAGTCGGCGGCGGCGGCAATGATCTCGGGGCTGCCGTTGCGCACGGCGGTGGTCTTCTCGTCGACCAGGCGCGCGGCGCCGGCCTGGTCGAGCTTGTTGCCCGCGAACAGCGCCTTGAACTGCGAGCGCGGGTCGCCCGAGCCGCCGGCGCCGCGCATGGCTTCGCGCTGCGCCTGCAGCTTCTCGGCGAGCACGGTGAGCTTCTGCTTCTGGTTGGCGTCGAGTTCGAGCTTGCTGCCCACGCGCTCGACCATCTTCGCGCGGAAGTCGGCGCTGTCGCCGTCCCAGCCATGTCGCTGGCCGGCGCAGCCGGCAATGCTGCCGGCGACCATCGCGGCGCCCGCGAATCCGAAAAGAGTGCGTTTGATCCAGTGCTTCATGATGATTCCTTGCTCGCCCTCGAGTCGCCCGAGGGCATCGTTGGGGGGAGGTCTTACAGCCGGCTGCTCTTGGCGCTGGCGGCTGCGGCGCGCGCGTCGACGGGGTTCTGCATCGTCGAGACGACCCGGCTGTTCACGCGCGAGCTGGACGTCACGTTCTGGTCGGGTGCGGCGGCGGCGCGCACGGCTTCGGCGACGACGCGTGCGCGCTCGGTCGACACGGCCATGCCCTCTGCGCCGCGCGAGCCGCGCACCACGTTCTGGTCGGGTGCCGATGCGGTACGCACGGCTTCGGCGTTGACGTCGGCGCGGCTCTTGGCCGACACGGCGGGTTGCACGCCCTCGTAGCTTTCGGCCTTGGCGCCCGCGGCGGCGAGCATGGCGAAGGAGCCGACGGCAACGAGCTGGGTCAGGGAGAGAGATTTCATGATGCAGGTCTTTCTTTCGGGGTTGAAGAGAAGACCTGATCGTGCTCGCGGCGCTGCCGAAAGTCCTTTCGCCGCGGTTTCGGCGTGTTTCGTTTCTTTTCACCCGCCGCCGGACGCGGATGAAAAGTACGCTCAACCCGCCATGGCTGCGGCGGGATCGTCCGATTCGAGAACGCCCTTCGCCCACGCTTCGAGCTTGCCGGTGTCGGCGCGCAGCACCTCCTGCTTGACCGCGAGGATGCGCGAGGGATGCATCGAGAAGCTGCGCAGGCCCAGGCCCAGCAGCAGCCGCGTGAAGGCCACGTCGCCCGCCATCTCGCCGCACACGGCCACGCCCTTGCCCTGCCGCCGGCACTCGGCGATGGTGTCGGCCACGAGGCGCAGCACCGCCGGGTGCGCGGGGTCGTAGAGGTGCGCCACCGACTCGTCGGCGCGGTCGATGGCCAGCGTGTACTGGATCAGGTCGTTGGTGCCGATCGACAGGAAGTCGAAGTGCTTCAGGAAGATGCGCAGCGTGAGCGCGGCCGCGGGAATCTCGATCATGGCGCCGAGCTTCACCGGGCCGTACACCGCGCCGCGGTTGTCGAGCTCGGTGCGCGCGAAGTCGATCAGCGACAGCGTCTGGCGGATCTCGCTCGCGTGCGCGAGCATGGGAATCAGCAGGTGGATCTCGCCGTGCGCCGCAGCGCGCAGGATGGCTCGCAGCTGCGTGAGGAACATCGCCGGGTCGGCCAGGCTCCAGCGGATGGCGCGCAGGCCGAGCGCGGGGTTCAGGTGCTCCTGCTTGTTGGCCGATTTGCCGTCCAGCGGCTTGTCGGCGCCCACGTCGATGGTGCGGATGGTGACGGGCATGCCCTGCATGCCCTCGACCGCGCGCTTGTAGGCCTGGTACTGCTCCTCTTCGTCGGGCAGGCGGGTCTGGCGCGTGGTCGACTCGCGGCCCATGAAGAGGAATTCGCTGCGAAACAGCCCCACGCCCACCGCGCCGGCCTTGACGGCGCCCACGGTGTCTTCCGGCATCTCGATGTTGGCGAGCAGCTCCACGCGCTGGCCGTCGAGCGTGACGGCGGGCTTGTGGCGCAGCCGCGCGAGCCGGCCGCGTTCGAGGTCGCCCTGGCGTTGCTTGAAGCCGTATTCGGCCAGGATGATCGGAGAAGGGTCGACGATCACCACGCCGGCGTCGCCGTCGATGATGACCCAGTCGTCCTGGCGCACCAGCTGGCTCGCGGTGCGCGCACCGACCACGGCCGGGATGTCCATGCTGCGCGCCACGATGGCGGTGTGCGAGGTGCGACCGCCCACGTCGGTGACGAAGCCGGCGAACACGCTCTTCTTGAACTGCAGCATGTCGGCCGGCGAGAGATCGTGCGCGATGAGCACCAGCGGCACGTCGATGCCGTCGCCCGCGGTGGGATCGTCGTTGTCGTTGTCGTCGTCCTGGGAGGTGGCGCGCTTGCGGCGAGGCGGGCTCGGCGCGAGCACGGCGGCCGTGCCCTTCATGCGGTGCAGCAGGCGCTCGACCACCTGCTCGAGGTCGGCCTTGCGCTCGCGCAGGTACTCGTCCTCCATCTCGTCGAACTGGCGCGCGATGATCTCGAGCTGCGTGGTCAGCGCCCATTCGGCGTTGTAGAGCCGATCGGTGATCCAGTGCTTGACGCCGCCGGTGAGGACCTCGTCCTGCAGCAGCATCTGGTGCACCTCGAGCAGCGCCGAGAGTTCGTGCGGCGTGTCGTTCGGGCCCATCTGCGCAACGCTGGCCTGCAGCTTGGTGAGCTCGTCGGCCACCGCGTTGCGCGCGGTGCGCACGCGGTCGATCTCGGTCTCGATTTCTTCAGGCTTGATGAAGTAGTGGGCCACGTCGATGCGGCTCGACACCACCAGCACCGCGCGCCCGATGGCAATGCCACGGGCGACGGGAAGGCCGTGGACTGCAAAAGTCATGGGACGGTCCTTATTCGCCTTCGCCGAACTTGTCGTCCATCAGGAGCACGATGGCGTTCATTGCTTCATCTTCCTGCTCGCCGTTGGTTTCGAGCTCGACGGTGCTGCCCAGTCCGGCGGCCAGCATCATGACACCCATGATGCTCTTGGCGTTGATGCGGCGGTCGCCGCGGGAGAGCCACACCTCGCAGGGAAAGCTGCCTGCGAGCTTGGTCAGCTTGGCCGACGCGCGTGCATGCAGGCCCAGCTTATTGCTGATGGTCACGGATTTCTTGATCACTGTGCTTTCTTTTTGCCTGGTTCTGGGGAGCCGCCACCGCCACCTGCATGACGCCGGCGGTGCCGCCCGCGAGGGCGCGCTGCACCAGCGTATCCAGGGGCTCGTGCCGATAGGTGACGGCGCGCAGCAGCATCGGAAGATTGACCCCCGCCACCAGCCGCGACCGGACGCCGTCCACCAGCTTCTGCGCCACGTTGCAGGGCGTGGCGCCGAACACGTCGGCCAGCACCAGCACCTGCGAGCGCGGCGTGTGCAGCTGCTGCGCGAGCGTGATGCGCGCGGCGGCCAGCGTTTCTTCGGGCGACACGTTGGGCAGGACGTCGAGCGCGACGATGGCCTGCTCGCAATCGGGAAACACATGCAGCGCGCACTGCCGCAGCGCGTGCGCGAACGGTGAGTGGGCGATGATGAGGATGCTGTTCATGCGAGGCGGAGGGCGACGCATCGATTATGCGGGGGCGCCCAGGGGAAGTAGATATACGACACAACGCAGCAGCCCCGAAAAACGGACAGTGCCGCCAGCCGGGTAGCTATCAGAACCATAGCAGATCGGCCTTCATGGAAGCCGCAAGCTCTCGAAGAAGGTTTTCGATGCTTCGGGCGAAGAAGGCTTGCCCAGCACGGTGGCCTGGTAGAGCGCCACGGTGCCGTCTTTCTGCGACTGGGCAAACCAGAGCACCTGTACCGGCGCCGATGCGCCCTGCTGCTGCTGCCGCGGCTGGGCATCGAGCCGCAGCGGCGCCGGCGCGGCGGTCGCGCGCTGGACGCTGGCGGGAGTTTCCGCCACCTGCGCCTCGCCCAGCTGGCCGCGGGTGGCGGCGTGCCATGCGCGGAGCCAGGCCTCGGCCTGCTCGGGGCCGCTGGCGGAGGCGTGCGCGATGGCGAAGGTCGCACCGCCGGCTTCGCAGCCCGTCATGTCGACCTGCACCGATTCGGCACCCAGCGGCAGCGCGCGGTTCGCCCGGTCGGCCTTGCAGGGCAGCAGCACGATCAGGCCGGATTCGGCGACCGGCACTTCGCGCCAGTTGAAGGTCGGGCTGCAGGCGGCGACCAAGGCTGCCGCTGCCAGCACGAACCGGGAATGGAGGACGGGAGACGGCATCGGAGAACGATTATCGAGCCGCGCCCAGGCGCCGCGAGCACGATCCGGCGGGCGGAACTAAAATCGCGCCGCCCTTGTCTTCCGTGTTGCCATGAAGAAATACATCGCCGCTGCCGCCGTCGTCCTCGCATTGGCCGCCGGCGTGGGCGTGTACCTCGGCTCCGGCGCCACCGCCGCACCGGCCTCTACCTTCGTGCTGCTCGACGGCACGCAAAAGAGCACGGCAGACCTGAAGGGCAAGGTCACCCTGGTCAATTTCTGGGCCACGAGCTGCGTGACCTGCGTCGGCGAAATGCCCAAGGTCATCGCGACCTACGACAAGTACAAGGCACAGGGCTACGACACGTTGGCAGTGGCCATGAGCTACGACCCGCCGAGCTATGTCGTCAACTTCGCGCAAACGCGCAAGCTGCCGTTCAAGGTGGCGATCGACAACACCGGCAGCGTGGCACAAGCCTGGGGCGACGTGAAGCTCACGCCGACCACTTACCTGGTCAACAAGCGCGGCGAGATCGTGAAGCGCTATGTGGGCGAGCCCGATTTCGCCGAACTCCACAAGCTGATCGAGAAGCTGCTGGCCGAGGCCTGATCTTCCGCTCCTCCCGCAAGAAGGCGCTCCCGAAAGAGCGCCTTTGTTTTTTTTCGCGAGGCGACGGCTTACTGGTTGCGAAAGCTGTCGTGGCAGGCCTTGCAGCTCGCTGCGGTCGGACCGAACTGGGCCTTGAGCGCGTCGAGATTGCCGGCCTTGGCGGCAGTCACCAGCTTGGCGGTTTCGGCGATCAGCTTCTCCTGGCGCTCCTTGAACTTGGCGTCTTCCTTCCAGATTTCGGGCTTGGCCTTGCCGCCCTCGGTGCTGGCGCCGAAGGCCGTCCACGGCAGCTTTGCCATGTCGGCGACCATTTCGGCGTTGGCCGCGGCAGCCGAGGCGTCGTAGGGCGCGCGTCCGTTGGCCATGGCGCCTAGGCGGCCGAAATGCTGGCTCATCACGAACAGCGCGCTCTGGCGGTACTTGATGGCGTCCTCGGACTTGGCGAACTGCGCTGCAGCGGGCAGGGACAGGACAGCGCAGGCGGCTGCAAGGGCGAACGGAGCAAGTCGGGTCATCGGGGGTCCTCATTGTGGGGAAAATGCCGTCGAGCGCGGCGCAGCGGCCGAGTGTAGGGGCTGCCTGCGACAGCCGCATAGCAACAACCCGAAGCAGGCCGGGGCCTGGACTTTGCTAATCTGCGCCTTCCGCAGCATTGCGCCCCGCGCCCTTCTCGATGACCGATTCTTCCGTGGCTGCCTTCCCGGCGGCCTCAGGCTCCAGCGCCCGCACGCGGGTCTGGGACCTGCCGACACGCCTTTTCCACTGGGCGCTGGCCGCAGCCGTCATCGGCATGATCGGCACCGGGTTGAACGATGCCATGGAATGGCACTTCCGCCTGGGGTACGCGGTGCTCGCGCTGCTGTTGTTCCGGCTGCTCTGGGGCTTCGTGGGCGGACGCTGGTCACGCTTTGCAGCCTTCGTCTACGGCCCGGGTTCGATGGCGGCCTATCTGCGCGGACGAGCGCGCCCGGACCATCTGATCGGGCACACGCCTCTGGGCGCACTGTCGGTGTTCGCGGTGCTGGCGATCCTGGCCTTGCAGGTGGCAACCGGGCTGATGGCGGACGACGAAATCTCGGCATCGGGGCCGCTCACGCGTTTCGTCTCGGGCGAGCTCGTGAGCCTGGCCACCGGTTGGCACAAGGCGCAGGGCAAGTGGATCGTGATCGCCCTCGTGAGCCTGCACCTGCTCGCGGTGCTGTTCTACGTGCTGGTCAAGCGGCACCGACTGGTGCGGCCGATGGTGACGGGCGACAAGCTGGTTTCCGCCGAGAACGCCGAGGTGGCGCCGAGCCGCGACGACGCGGCGTCGCGCTGGCTGGCGCTGGTGCTGTTCGCACTGTGCGCGGGCGTGGCGTATTGGGTTTCCTCGCTGCGCGTATGAGCTTTTCTGTTTCACGCCCCCTGCCGCTGTCGGACATGCCGGCGGTCGTGCTGCTCACACCCGAAGAAGCTCACGAGATCGAGGCCACACGCGCGATCTTCCGCGACTACGCGGCCTCGCTGGACATCGACCTGGACTTTCAGGATTTCGACGGCGAACTGGCGCAACTGCCGGGCGAATACGCCGAACCGCGCGGCCTGCTGCTGCTGGCGCTGGTCGATCCGGCCAACGTGAAGGAAGACGCCGGGCGCGAGGCGCCGACCCTGCGGCGCGCCGACGGCACGCTGGCGCATGTGGCGGGGTGCTGCGCGCTGCGCCCGCTCGACAGCGCGGACTACGCGAACGCCGCCGAGATGAAGCGCCTGTATGTGCGCCCCGGCTTCCGCGGCCTGGGCCTGGGCCGGCAACTGGCCGAGGCGATCCTCGATGCCGCACGCAGCGCGGGATATGGCTGCGTGCTGCTCGACACACTCGACGACATGGAATCGGCGCGCGCCCTCTATGAAGACCTGGGCTTCGCAGAGGTACCACCCTACTATCACAACCCCGTCGCCGGGGCCCACTACCTGAAAGTGGAGCTTTAGCTCGACCCCAGGCTGCGCGCACTTCGTGTCGCTACGCCCCCTGCCGGGGGTGGGCGGGGAGGCCCCTCGAAGGATCCGGATTTATTTAACCGCGGGCTTGGGCCAGCAGCGTGTCGGCGTCGCTGACTTCGAACTTGCCCGGTCCTTCGACGTTGAGCGTCGCGACCTTGCCATCCTTCACGAGCATCGAGTAGCGGTTGCTGCGCAGGCCCATGCCGCGGCCGGTCAGGTCCAGCGTGAGGCCGGTGGCCTTGGCGAAGTCGGCGCTGCCGTCAGCCAGCATGCGCACCTTGGTGCCAGTCTTCTGGTCGCGCGCCCAGGCGCCCATCACGAAGGCATCGTTCACGCTCACGCACCAGATCTCGTCCACGCCAGCGGCCTTGAAGTCGTCGAAGTGCTGCACGTAGCCCGGCACGTGCTTGGCCGAGCAGGTGGGCGTGAAGGCGCCGGGCAGCGCGAACAGCGCGATGGTCTTGCCCGCCGAAGCCTTGGCCACGTCCACGGCGTTCGGGCCGATGCTGCAGCCTTCGCCCTCGACTTCGGAATATTCCTGCAGGGTGGCCGAGGGAAGGGTGTCGCCGACTTTGATCATTGAAAGTGCTCCTGAAAAAGAAAAACGGCCCACATTGTGGGCCGTTTCCGGATGGGCTGTAGCGAGCCGGGGAGATCAGACCAGAACGGCCTTCTCGACCAGACGGGTCACGACCCAGTTCTTGGTCTTCGAGATCGGACGGCTTTCCGTGATCTCGATGGTGTCGCCCAGCTTGTACTCGCCCTTTTCGTCATGGGCGTGGTACTTGCTCGTCTTGGCCACGATCTTGCCGTACAGCTCGTGCTTCACACGGCGCTCGACCAGCACGGTCACGGTCTTGGCACGCTTGTCGCTGACCACCTTGCCGATCAAGGTGCGCTTGAGGGATTTTTTAGGTTCCGTCATGTTCACTCCTTACTTGGCGGCGGGGGTTTCTTGCTGCTTCTGAGCAAGAATGGTCTTTGCGCGAGCGATGTCGCGACGCGTCACGCGCAGCGTCGAGGTGTTCGACAGCTGTTGCGTGGCCTTCTGCATGCGCAGACCGAAATGGGCCTTCTGCAGATCCTTGATTTCGGCTTGCAGGCCTGCGACGTCCTTCGTGCGCAGGGTTGCGGCCTTCGTCACCTTGGCCGGAGCCGCGGTTTCTTTTTTCTTACGGGTTGCCATCAGTGTTCTCCTCTCAGGCGCCGAGCTGGCGAGCGACGAACGTCGTACGCAGCGGAAGCTTGGCGGCGGCCAGGCGGAACGCTTCGCGGGCGAGTTCTTCGGGCACGCCGACGATCTCGAACACGATCTTGCCAGGCTGGATTTCGGCGACGTAGTACTCGGGGTTGCCCTTACCGTTACCCATCCGCACTTCAGCGGGCTTGGTAGAGATCGGCTTGTCCGGGAACACGCGGATCCAGATACGGCCACCGCGCTTCACGTGACGCGAGATCGCGCGGCGAGCGGCTTCGATCTGGCGCGCCGTGAGGCGGCCGCGGTCGGTGCATTTGAGACCGAAGTCACCGAACGCAACCGAGTTACCCGTGGTTGCGATGCCGGTGTTGCGGCCCTTTTGTTCCTTGCGGAACTTTCTGCGTGCAGGTTGCAGCATGTTTTGTTACTCCGTAGTTCTAAGACCGATCACTCGGTCTTGGCACCGTCAGCTGCTGCAGCTGGCGCGGCTTTGCGGACGCGCTTAACGGCGGGTTTCGAGTCACCGGCACCGCCGGTTGCTTCTGCAGGCTTGTCGCTGCCATCGGCCGGAGCGGTGTTGCCACCGATCGGGCCGCGAGCACCGGCGCGCGGGCCGGGACCACGACGGTCCGAACCCGGACGGTCGCCACCCGGGCGGCCATCGCGGCGCGGACCACGCGGACGACGTTCTTCTTCGGGACGCGGCGTTTCGACGGCCGGCAGGTCGTTGCGACCCAGCGTGTCGCCCTTGTAGACCCAGACCTTGACGCCGATGACGCCGTAGGTGGTCTTGGCTTCCGAGGTGCCGTAATCGATGTCGGCGCGCAGGGTGTGCAGCGGCACGCGGCCTTCGCGGTACCACTCGGTACGCGCGATTTCGATGCCGTTCAGGCGGCCAGCCGACATGATCTTGATGCCCAGGGCACCCAGACGCATGGCGTTCTGCATGGCGCGCTTCATGGCGCGGCGGAACATGATCCGCTTTTCGAGCTGCTGCGTGATGCTGTCGGCGATCAGCTGCGCATCGATTTCGGGCTTGCGCACTTCTTCGATGTTGACTGCAACCGGCACACCGAGCTGCTTGCCCAGTTCGCGCTTGAGGTTCTCGATGTCTTCGCCCTTCTTGCCGATCACGACGCCCGGACGTGCCGAGTAGATCGTGATGCGTGCGTTCTTGGCGGGACGTTCGATCATGACGCGCGAGACCGAAGCGTTCTTCAGCTTCTTCTTCAGGTATTCGCGAACCTTGATGTCTTCGGCCAGCATGCCCGCGAAATCGCGGTCGCTTGCGTACCAGCGGCTGGACCAGTTACGGGTGACCGCAAGGCGGAACCCGGTTGGGTGGATTTTCTGTCCCATATTTCTTCCAGGCCTTCTTAGTTGCCGACCGTCACGTACACATGGCACGTGGGCTTGCTGATGCGATTGCCGCGACCCTTGGCCCGAGCGGTGAAACGCTTGAGCGTTGCACCTTGCTCGACGTAGATGGTCTTGACCTTCAGCTCGTCGATGTCGGCACCGTCGTTGTGCTCGGCGTTGGCAATCGCCGACTCGAGCACCTTCTTGATGATCACAGCGGCCTTTTTCTGCGTGAATTGCAGAACGTTGAGCGCTTGATCGACCTTCTTGCCGCGGATCAGGTCCGCGACCAGACGGCCCTTGTCGACCGACAGGCGGACACCGCGGAGGACTGCACGTGTTTCAGACATGGTCGTTCCTTACTTCTTCTGGACTTTTTTGTCCGCGGGGTGCCCCTTGAACGTACGCGTGAGCGCAAATTCGCCGAGCTTGTGGCCGACCATCTGGTCGGTGATGTACACGGGCACGTGTTGCTTGCCGTTGTGCACAGCGATGGTCAGACCGATGAACTCGGGCAGAACCATCGAGCGGCGCGACCAGGTCTTGATCGGCTTCTTGTCCTTGGTCGTCACGGCCTTGTCGGCCTTGGCCACGAGGTGATGGTCGACGAAAGGACCCTTTTTGAGAGAGCGAGTCATTGGCTATCCCTTACTTCTTGCGACGCGACACGATGAAGACCTGCGTGCGCTTGTTGTTACGGGTGCGATAGCCCTTGGTCAGATTGCCCCATGGGTCGACAGGATGGCGGCCTTCGCCAGTCTTGCCTTCGCCGCCACCATGCGGGTGGTCGACCGGGTTCATCACCACGCCGCGAACGGTCGGGCGGATACCCATGTGACGCTTCACACCGGCCTTGCCGAGTTGGCGCAGGCTGTGCTCTTCGTTGGCCACTTCGCCGATGGTTGCACGGCATTCGATGTGGATGCGGCGCACCTCACCCGAACGCATGCGGACCTGGGCGTAGACGCCTTCGCGAGCCAGCAGCGTGGCCGACGTGCCGGCCGAACGCGCGATCTGCGCGCCCTTGCCGGGTTGCAGTTCGATGCAGTGGATCGTCGAGCCGACCGGAATGTTGCGGATCGGCAGGGTGTTGCCGGCGCGGATCGGGGCTTCAGCGCCCGACAGCAGCGTTGCACCAGCTTCCAGACCGCGCGGGGCGATGATGTAGCGGCGCTCGCCGTCGGCGTAGCACACCAGGGCGATGTGGGCGGTGCGGTTCGGGTCGTACTCGATGCGTTCGACCTTGGCCGGGATGCCGTCCTTGTTGCGCACGAAGTCGACAACGCGGTAGTGGTGCTTGGCACCGCCGCCACGATGACGGATCGTGATGTGGCCGTTGTTGTTGCGGCCGGCCTTCTGGAACTGGGGTTCCAGCAGGGGAGCGTGAGGAGCACCCTTGAACAGGTGGTCACGCGAGATCTTCACCGCGCCGCGTTGGCCCGGCGAAGTGGGTTTCATCTTGATGACGGCCATGATTAAGCGCCTTCCCCGACGAGGTTGAGCTCTTGACCGGGCTTCAGGGTCACATAGGCCTTGCGAACGTTGTCGCGGCGGCCGATGGACTTGCCAAAGCGCTTGGTCTTGCCCTTGGTGTTGAGCACCGACACGCCCTGGACTTCGACCTTGAACATCAGTTCGACAGCGGCCTTGATCTCGGGCTTGGTGGCGTCTTGCAGCACCTTGAAAGTGACAGCGTTCGACTTCTCGCCGACCATCGTGGCCTTTTCGGACACGATCGGGGCGACCAGCACCGCCATCAGGCGGCCTTCTTCGAACGTACGTTCAGCGGCGGTAGGGTTCACGCGGCTCATGCGAACATCTCCTTGAGCTTGTCGACGGCACCCTTGGTGACCAGCACCTTCTTGTAGTGAACCAGCGACACCGGATCGGCGTAGCGGGGTTCGACCACGAGAACGTTCACCAGATTGCGCGAGGCAAGGTACAGGTTTTCGTCGACTTCTTCGGCGATCACGAGCACGGACTCGAGATTCATTGCCTTGAAACGGGCTGCCAGCGGCTTCGTCTTGGGCGAATCCACGGTCAGCGAATCCACCACGGCCAGACGGCCTTCGCGAGCGAGCTGCGAGAAGATGGCGGCCATGCCGGCGCGGTACATCTTCTTGTTGATCTTCTGCGAGAAGTTTTCGTCAGGCATGTTCGGGAAGATCCGGCCACCCCCGCGCCACAGCGGCGAGGACGTCATACCGGCACGGGCGCGACCCGTTCCCTTTTGCTTGAAAGGCTTCTTGGTCGAGTGCTTGACCTGCTCGCGGTCCTTCTGGGCGCGCGTGCCTTGGCGGGCGTTGGCCTGGAACGCAACGACGATCTGGTGGACCAGGTCTTCGTTGTAGTCACGGCCGAACACGGTCTCGGGGGCGTCGTACTTCGACGCGGCCTGGCCTTGTTCGTTCAGGAGTTCGAGTTCCATTACTTCGCTCCTTCAGCCGCTTGCGGCTTGGCCTTGATGGCGGGACGCACGGTGACGAAGCCACCCTTCGAACCCGGAATCGCGCCCTTGATGAGCAGCAGTTGACGTGCTTCGTCGATGCGGAACACGTCGAGGTTTTGCGTCGTGCGCGTGACGTCGCCGAGGTGGCCCGTCATGCGCTTGCCGGGAAACACGCGACCGGGGTCTTGTGCCATGCCGATCGAGCCGGGAACGTTGTGCGAACGGCTGTTACCGTGCGACGCGCGTTGCGAGCTCATGTTGTGGCGCTTGATCGTGCCAGCGTAGCCCTTACCGATGGAGGTGCCTTGCACGTCCACCTTCTGGCCCACGGAAAACACGCTGGCTGCCGCAATCACGCCGCCAGCCTTGTGCTGACCTGCGGTTTCTGCGGTAACGCGGAATTCCTGGATGATTTCGCCAGCTTCGACACCCGCCTTGGCGAGGTGGCCGGCTTCGGGCTTGGTCACGCGCGATGCTTTGCGCGAACCGAACGTCACCTGCAGGGCGACGTAGCCATCGGTCTCTTGGGACTTGATCTGGGTCACACGGTTGTTGGACACATCCACCACCGTGACAGGAACTGCGTCCCCGTCATCGGTGAAGAGACGCATCATCCCCACCTTGCGGCCCAGCAACCCGAGGGAGTTGCTCAGACTCATTTGTTTTCTCCAAAAATGGAAGACTTCCTTCGCCGCTGCCACTTCAATTGGCGACAGCGTTTGGCCGATTCCCCAAGGTTCCCGGCCCGCGAAAGAAGGTTGATAAATCTCTGCCCGAACTACACCCGCATGGACGCACCAAGGGCAGAGCCAGCGATTATAGCCCGCGGCGCGGGCCCATTGCAAGGGCGATTGTTGCGCCTGTTTGGGGCCCTATTTGGGCTCTTTTGGCTCTTTGGCGGGCAAGGAGATGATCTTTTCGCCCTCGTCGGACGATTTCACCTCGCCGGCACCCTTCATGGCCGGCACCGCCGATCCGGTCTGCACAGGGATCGCGACGATGCTCATGGCGCCGTTCTGCGTGACAAAGACGTTCAGGTAGGCAAGGCCCTCGCGGTCGCTCGTCACCGTGGCGGTGGCGGTCGTACGCTGGCCGGCCGGGAGAGCCAGGCTGCTGCTCGTCGTCAGGGTCAGGCCGGCATCCGTCGTCAGGCGCGCGGTGGCCCCGGCCGGATCGCTCACGCCGTCGAACTGCAGAACGACAGAAACCGGCCGGCCGATCTGGGCCCTGCCGTCGACCCTGTACTGGATCACGACACCGGAATCATTGGGCTTGCGCGCCGCGACCGTCATGGCCGCATGGCGCGAAGAAGCAGCGTGCTTGGCCGCTCGGGGCGCGGGCACGCCGTCCGCGAAAACCGGCGCCGACGTGGCAGCGAGCGTCAGCCATGCCGCAGCGGCAATCATCGATCTGGAACGGGGGTTCATGGTGGCCTTCCTCACCGCTATTGAATGGTTACGTTGAAACACGTGCTAGCAGCGGAGTTATTGAGATCGTTGACAACCAGGACATAGTCGCCGGCCGAAAGGTTGACCGAACTGGTATTGCGGCTCACCACACCACCTTTGTAGATCGCGAAATTGGTGCTGGCACCCACCGGCGGGGAGACCACGAACTGGTAACTGCGGCTAGCCGGAGCCGTAAACCTCAAGTACGCAAAGCTGCCCAGCTTGTTGCCATCGCGCTGCGGATCGGCGGCATTCGTCACACAAGCTTGTGTAATCGAGCCGCCGATCGCTGCCGGCTTGTACATCGGCAGCACGATCGGCAAGCCGCCATCATTGCTTTCCGATGAGCCATAGGCATCGCTGCTGCCCGCTATGTTCTGCCCCGCCAGCAGCGCAGCCAGCGCCTGCGCACTGCCCGGCGCCGTCGTATTGAATGCCGCCGCGAACGGATGGATCGACGTGACCGGCGCACCACTGCGGAACTGGAACCCCGTCATCGTGTCGTGGATCGGCTTGAACCCGACCTGCTGGTTGAGATTCCAGAAGATCGACTGGATCGAGGATTCGCGGAACCAGCCCGGGTTGGATGCCGGCCCCCTCGTGAGGTCGAGGCTGCCGCCCTGGGCCTGGCCGGGCCCACCCGAATCGACATAGTTGCTCCGCCCCAACGCGATGCCCGACCAGCCGTTGCCCCATCCTTCGGAGAAGGCAAGCCGGCGATCGATGAGCTCGCTCGTGGAATGGGCGCCGCCCGTCGAATCGTCCCGGCTGAAGGAGGCCTGGTAGTAGTGCCCCCACTCGTGCGCGATCACCGGCGCATCGAATTCGTCGGTGTCCACATCCTCCTTGCCGAGCACATAGATTTCCGCCCCCGAACTCCTGCCGACGAAGAACGTGGTGCCGATCTGTCCCAGCGCGATGCTTCCGCTGTGGTTCGTGTTGTTGACGCTCCAGAACACCTTCAGCGACGGAAACGCCGTCGCCGGCGCCACCGACAGCACCTTCTGCATCGCGGTGTAGATCGTGTCCATCACGGCGAACGGCCCGGACACGCGCTGGCTGGTGTAGCTCGATCCACCCCAGCCGCTGCCGGCGCGCAGATCGCGGGTGAGTGCCGCACCTCCCGTGGAGAACGCCGACGACTGCATGGAATAGATCGCGTTCGACTGAGTGTTGTCGCGCACGGTGACGTCCCAGCTCGGCGCCGAGCCGGTGCGGGTCAATTGGGCCCGCACCCGAACGATGACGGCCGTGTTCGCCGGAACGGTCACAGCATAGGCGCCACCGTCATCTGTGGAGGTCGTGACCAGCTGGCTGCCGCTGGTGGCATTGAGCACTTCGACAAAGGCGCCACGCACCGGCCTGACAGAGGTGTCGGCGTACACGAGAGGGCCATTCGGATTGGGCACAAACTCATAGGTAGCCATACCGCTCAAAGCGACTTGCGTCGCCGCGGCGGGAGCAACAGGCAGAAAGGGAAGGCCGCCCCCACCTCCGCCTCCGCCGCCGCCGCAGGCGGTCAACAACGCCGCCGTGATGCACGCCATCAAACCCGACGCAAAAGAGATGCCTTGTCTCATAGCTGTGCTGCCCTCGTTTCAGCTGCATTGCGCCCCGCCCCATGGGGGCCGCAGACCGGCGAGGATGCCACATTCGTGAGACAAAAAACAAAGCCCGCCTGCATTTCTGCAGGCGGGCTTCGTCAGTAACCGCGGCGCGAAGCCGAATGGATTACTGCAGCTTGATTTCGACGTCCACGCCGGCCGGCAGGTCGAGCTTCATCAGCGCGTCCACGGTCTTGTCGGTCGGGTCGACGATGTCCATCAGGCGCTGGTGCGTACGGATTTCCAGCTGGTCGCGCGACGTCTTGTTGACGTGCGGCGAACGCAGGATGTCGAAGCGCTTCATGCGGGTCGGCAGGGGCACGGGGCCCTTGACGATCGCGCCGGTGCGCTTGGCGGTGTCCACGATTTCAGCGGCCGACTGGTCGATCAGCTTGTAGTCGAATGCCTTCAGGCGGATGCGGATTTTTTGCTTGGTAGCCATGGTGATTCCTTTGCGTCCGGCTTAGATGTCGAGGATTTTCGCCACGACGCCCGAACCCACGGTGCGGCCGCCTTCGCGGATG
This sequence comes from Variovorax sp. Varisp85, assembly GCF_047304045.1. Taxonomy (NCBI): domain Bacteria; kingdom Pseudomonadati; phylum Pseudomonadota; class Betaproteobacteria; order Burkholderiales; family Comamonadaceae; genus Variovorax; species Variovorax sp. Varisp85. The sequence goes on along the minus strand of NZ_JBGLYN010000031.1, from coordinate 12 downwards.
GCGAAGCGCAGG